>CAZQJB010000102.1:0-5368 GCA_964593115.1 uncultured Aquificales bacterium | reverse complement strand
GGGGGCCAAGGATATTATGCGCATAAACCCCTTTCGGCGAAGCTCTCTTGCCACGGGACCGAAGATACGGGTTCCCATGGGCTCTCCCGATGGCTTAACCAGCACCACCGAGTTGCGGTCGAAACGGATGTAGCTGCCGTCTTGCCTGCGCGATTCCTTGGCGGTGCGCACCACCACCGCCCGGTGCACCTCGCCCTTCTTCACGGTGCCGTCGGGTAAAGCCTCTTTCACCGCCACCACCACCAGGTCACCCAACCGGGCGTACCTCTGGGAACTTCCTCCCAGCACCCTTATGCAAAGGGCCTTTTTGGCACCTGTGTTGTCTGCCACCTCAACCATTGTCTGGGGTTGTATCATCGCCAGGTATCTCCTTCCTTTCCAGAATCTCTTCAACCACCCAGCGCTTGTGCCTGCTAAGGGGGCGAGATTCCCTTATTCTCACCCGGTCACCAACTCTGCACTGGTTCTCGGCATCGTGGGCCATGAACTTTCGGCTTCTCTTTATCACCTTCTTGAACCTCTGGTGCATGAACCGGCGCTCAACCAGCACGGTAACCGTCTTGTCCATGGCATCGCTTACAACCTCGCCAACCAGACGCATCCCCTTTTTCATTGCTCTTTCCTCTCTTCTGCAAGAGCGCGCTCGCGAAGTATGGTCTTCACCCTGGCAAGCTCTTTGCGCAACTCTTTGTAAGCCGCCGGGCTGTCAAGCTTTCCAAGTGCCTTGTTGAAGCGCATCTCCATTATGGACTTCTTTAGCTCCTCCTCTTTCTGGAGGAGAACCTCGGTATCCAAATCCCTAAGCTCAGAGGCCTTCATGGCTACCTCCCCCTACCTGCTCAGGATCCTGGTCTTGATGGGCATCTTAGAGGCGGCCAGCCTCAGGGCCTCTTTGGCCACCTTCTCTTCAACACCCGCTATCTCGTACAAGACCCGTCCCCTCTTAACCACGGCAACCCAGTATTCGGGACTGCCCTTGCCTTTACCCATTCGGGTCTCGGCAGGCTTCTTGGAGACCGGCTTGTCTGGAAAGACCCGTATCCAGATCTTGCCACCCCTCTTCACGTGACGGGTCATGGCCACACGGCCCGCCTCTATCTGCTGGGCAGTTAGCCAGGTAGGCTCAAGGGCCTGCAGACCGAACTCTCCAAAAGAGATCTCGGCACCCCGGGCAACGCCCTTCATTCTGCCCCTCTGCTGCTTGCGAAACTTTACCTTCTTAGGAGCCAACATCGCTCTTCTTCTCCTCTCTGTCAGAAGAGACAACCTCACCCTTGAATATCCAGACCTTCACGCCAATTACACCGTACTTGGTGTGGGACTCGGTTGTTCCATAATCTATGTCCGCCCTCAGGGTATGGAGGGGCACCCGACCCTGGCGATACCACTCACGCCTGGCCATCTCTGCCCCGCCAAGCCTTCCGGCGCAGCTTATCTTCACTCCCTGGGCACCAAACTTCAAGGCGGTGTTAACCGCCCTCTTCATGGCCCTTCTGAATGCCACACGCCTCTCGAGCTGCATGGCCACGTTCTCGGCCACCAGCTGTGCGTCGGTCTCGGGAATAGAGACCTCCATGATGTTCAGTATCACCTGTTTGTCGGTGAGGGATGCAAGCTCCCTCTTCACCTTCTCTACCTCGGAGCCCTTGCGGCCTATCACTATACCCGGTCGTGCTGCGTATATGTCTATCTTTATCTTCTTGGTGGCACGCTCTATCTCAACCCTTGATATGCCTGCATGATAAAGACGTTGCTTCAAATAGTTCCTTATCCTGAGATCCTCGTGCAGGTTCTTGGCATACTCCCTCTTCCCCGCAAACCAACGGGAATCCCAGTCTCTCACCACTCCTAAGCGAAACCCTATAGGATGAACCTTCTGACCCAAGCCATCACCTCCCGCTACGCCGTTCGTCAAGAATAATAGTGATATGACTCGTTCTCTTCCTTATCATGGTGGCCCTTCCCATGGCCCGGGGCCTGTACCTCTTCAGCACGGGACCTCCATCCACCATGATCTCCCTGATGTAGAGCGCATCAGGATCCTCTATCTCGGGGCTGGTCTCTGCGTTGGCAACCGCAGAGGTGAGCACCTTCTCGACAACCTTGCATGCCCTTCGGGGCACGAAGCTTAGGATGTTCATGGCCTCCTCCACATCCTTGCCCCGTATCATGTCGGCAACGACCCTCGCCTTGCGGGGCGACACGCGGAGATACCGGCCTACCGCTCTCACCCCTGGGCTCTTTTTACCCGTGGTAGCCATCTCGCCTCCTTAGCGCACCTTTCCTTTTTTACCCTTCTTATCTGCCCCGTGTCCCCTGTAAGTTCGGGTTGGGGCAAACTCACCCAGCTTGTGTCCTATCATCTGCTCGGTGACGTAAACGGGAACAAACTTTCTGCCATTATGAACGGCAAAGGTATGGCCCTCGAACTCGGGGATAATGGTGGACCTGCGGGACCAGGTCTTGATAACCTTCTTTTCTCCCCGTCTCTCCATATCCTCTACCTTTCTTCTTAACTTGGGATCGACATAGGGTCCCTTTTTAACGGATCTCGCCACGGTCTCCCTCCATCACTATTAGGACTTTCGCCTTCTCACGATGAACTTGTCAGAGTACTTGCCCTTCTTTCGGGTCTTGTGACCCTTGGTGGGCACTCCCCACGGTGTCACTGGGTGACGGCCCTTGGTGCGGCCCTCGCCTCCACCGTGCGGGTGGTCAACGGGGTTCATGGCGGTTCCCCGAACATGGGGGTTCCTGCCGAGCCACCTGTTGCGGCCTGCCTTGCCCAGCACTATGTTCTCGTGCTCCATGTTACCCACCTGGCCAAGGGTCGCCTTGCACTTGACCGAGAAGAGCCGTATCTCGCCTGAGGGAAGCTTCACGTGGGCCATGCCCCCCTCCTTCGCCATAAGCTGGGCGTAGGCCCCAGCGCTGCGAACCATCTGTCCGCCCTTGCCCGGAGAGATCTCTAAGTTGTGTATGAATGAGCCCAGCGGGATGTTCTCCAGGGGAAGTGCGTTGCCCACCTTAACCTCTGCATCGGGACCCGAAGAGACCATGTCTCCCACCGAGAGCCCCTCGGGGGCCAGGATGTAACGCTTCTCTCCGTCAAGGTAGTGAAGCAGGGCTATGCGGGCAGACCTGTTCGGGTCGTACTCTATGGCCGCCACCTTTGCAGGCACGCCGTCTTTGTCACGGCGGAAGTCTATGAGCCTGTAACGACGCTTATGGCCGCCTCCCCTGAACCTGACCGTGATTCTACCCTTGTTGTTTCTCCCACCGGTCTTTTTCAGAGGCCTTAGAAACGACTTTTCGGGCTCGGTCTTAGTTATCTCTGCAAAATCAGAGAAGGACATGAACCGGCGACCGGGAGAGGTTGGTTTACATCTTTTGACTCCCATGGCTTACACTCCCTCGAACAGGTCGATGGTCTCGCCAGGCTTCAGCTTCACCATCGCCTTCTTCCAATCTTTCTTCTTGCCCATTATGAAGCGAAACCTCTTTCTCTTCCCCTTCACGTTCATGGTGTTCACCGAGACCACCTTCACCCCAAAGAGCTGCTCCACCGCCTTCTTTATCTCAGACTTGTTCGCCCTGGGATGCACCTCGAAGGTGACCACGTTTGAGCCCTCTTTTATCTGCATGCTCTTCTCGGTGATGATGGGACGAATGATTATCTGGTAAGGATCGTTTCGCATCTTCATGAGAGCCTCTCCTCTATCATCTCTACGGCAGCCTGGGTGCAAAGCACCACCTCGGCATCGAGAAGGTCGTAAACGTTCAAGCCGTCAACGGGAAGGACCTTGACGAAAGGGAGGTTCCTGGTGCTTCTGTCAAGAAATAGGTCTATGCGGGGCACCACTATCAAGAGCTTCTTCTCCCATAGGCCCAGGGACTGTAACATGGCCCTTGCGCTCTTGGTCTTGTGGTCCTCTAACCTCAGCTCGTCCACCACCATGAGCTCACCGTCCCTCAACTTTGCGCTCAGGGCAGAGCGAAGGGCCGCCCTTCTCGCCTTCTTGGGCAACTTGGTGGCGTACGAGCGGGGACGCGGCCCAAAGACGGTTCCCCCTCCAACCCAGTGAGGGGCCCTTATGGAGCCCTGCCGGGCCCTGCCGGTGCCCTTCTGGCGGTAAGGCTTTCTGCCACCACCTGCCACCTCTCCACGGGTCTTGGTGCAGGCGGTGCCCGAACGCCTGGCGTTCATCTGCCATTTAACCGTCTCGTAGAGCAGGTGCTCCCTTAAAGGGGCCTCGAACACCTCTGCCGAGAGGTTCTTCTCACCCGCCTTCTCTCCTGTGACACTTACGACATCTACAACTGCCATGGCTATCTACCCTTCATCCGCTTTATCACGAGCAACCCGTTCTGGGGTCCGGGAACGCTGCCCTTAACCAGCAACAGGTTTTTGTCGGGAATCACCTCTACCACCTCGAGGCCCCTCACGGTCACCTTCTTGTTGCCCATCTGGCCAGCCATCTTCAGGCCCTTGAACACCCTGGCGGGAAAGGTGTGCTGACCTATGGCGCCAACGGTGCGGTGGTACCTCGCGCCGTGGCTGTCACGCATTCCACTGAAACCGTGACGCTTCATGGCACCCTGAAAACCCTTGCCCTTGCTCTTGCCGGTAACCGCCACCTTCTCTCCCTTCTCGAAGATCTCTACGGTGACCTCTTTTCCCTCCTCGAGTTCCTTGAGGGAATCGTCGCTCACGGGAAACTCCCTGAGAACCCTGAATGGGGGAATCCCTCTTTTCTCGAAATGTCCGGCAAGGGGTCTGTTTACGTGCTTTCTTTTGGCGGGTATGTACCCCAGTTGCACCGCGGCGTAACCGTCTTTCTCTTTGGTGCGTCGGCACACCACGGTACAAGGACCCGCCTCGATCACCGTAACCGGGATCACCATCCCGTCGTCGGTGAACACCTGAGTCATACCTATCTTTTTACCCAATATGCCTTCTATCATATTCTCCACCTTTTATGGGCAACCCCTTCACGGGGTATCCATCAGCTTCACCTCGACCTCGACGCCTGCGGGAAGATCGAGCTCGCTCAGGGCCTCTATGGTGTCAGAAGTGCTGTCTCTAAGCTCAAGCAACCTCTTGTGGATGCGAATCTCGAACTGCTCCCGGGACTTCTTGTCGATGTGGGGGCCCCTTAACACTGTGTACCTGCTTATCTTGGTGGGCAGGGGTATGGGCCCTGCAACCTTGGCCCCGGTGCGCACCGCCGCCTTAACTATCTCCTCGGCGGACTTGTCCAGCACCTTGTGGTCGTAGGCCTTGAGCTTTATGCGCATCCACTGAGTAGCCATCTATCAGTCCTCTATCACTTCGGTGACAACGCCGGCCCCAACCGTGCGACCACCC
>CAZQJB010000101.1:0-5376 GCA_964593115.1 uncultured Aquificales bacterium | reverse complement strand
CACCCTCTTGCCGCGCAGGGAGTAGAAGGCCGCCACTTGGTGGGGGTTCTCGCCGTACCTTAGAAC
The DNA here is from genome assembly GCA_964593115.1 of uncultured Aquificales bacterium. Lineage (GTDB taxonomy): Bacteria > Thermosulfidibacterota > Thermosulfidibacteria > Thermosulfidibacterales > JALWSI01 > JALWSI01. Next base: position 5,310 of record CAZQJB010000101.1, on the reverse strand, counting down.
CGCCTCTCTCTCCAGGGGCAGCGACAGGTACCTGGGCAATCCCTTTCCGTCGTCCCTTGAGAGGTATGCCGAGATAAGGCCGTCGTACCGGCAAGTGTGGGCGAATGCCTTAGCGGCCAGTTCCTTTCTCTCCTTGAAGGTGAACACCTCTCCCTTCTCCACCTTGGGAATGATCCAGCCGTAGTCTTCGGGGTCCACAACTATCACCACGTGGGCGAAGTTTTTGGCTGCGGCCCTGAGCATTGCAGGGCCACCTATGTCTATCTGCTCCACTGCCTCTTCAATGGTCACACCTGGTTTCTCCACCGTCTCTTCGAATGGGTAGAGATTGACCACCACCATCTCTATTGGGGGTATTGCCTGCTCCTTCATGGCTTTTAGGTGTGCTTCTTTATCCCTGTCCGCCAGTATGCCCCCGTGGATTTTGGGATGAAGTGTTTTCACCCTGCCGTCCATGATCTCTGGAAAGCCCGTGACCTCGCTCACCTTCACTATGGGTATGCCTTTTTCTTCCAGAAACCTGGCGGTTCCGCCGGTGGAGACTATCTCTGCACCTGCCGAGTGCAGGGCCCTTGCCAGGTTTTCTACCCCTTTCTTGTTGGATACGCTGATCAATGCCCTCTTTATCGCCATCTTCAACTCTCCTTCAGGCTAAAAGTATGTGCGAACCAGATACCAGTTATGTGGAAGATCTTCCAGGACCCAAGTGGCCACTTTTGCTCGTTCAGAGTTTTTTCAAGACACGGTACAAGGTAGAACGCTGGGCAGGTATGAAACCTGCGTCCTTAATGGTGTGCACCATCTCTTCTATCGAGGTCCGGTATGTTGCACCGGCTGCTGCCACGACGTTCTCTTCGATCATGGTGGAGCCCAGGTCGTCTGCCCCGAAGAATAAGGCCACCTGGCCCATCTTTATCCCCTGGGTGACCCACGATGCCTGGATGTGGCGCACGTTGTCGAGAAAGATGCTTGATGTGGCCAGTACCCTAAGGTAGTCTATCCCGGTTTCTGGCTCAACCCGGTCCAGTTCGGTGTTCGCAGGCTGGAAGGTCCAGGGAATGAAGGCCGTGAATCCCCCGGTTTTATCCTGTAGCTCCCTGATGGCCGAGAGGTGGGCCACCAAGTCTTCGTAGGTGTCCACAGAGCCGAACATCATGGTGGCGCTGCTCTTCACTCCCAGACCGTGGGCCTCTTCCATCACCTTTAACCACGCCTTCGATGAGATCTTTCTGGGGCTTATTATCCCCCTAACCCTGTCAGAGAGTACCTCGGCACCTCCACCGGGTATGCTGTCGAGGCCTGAGCGTCTCAGCTCATCTATGGTCTCCCTGAGGCTAAGACCCTCTTTCTCAGCGTAGTAGCAGATCTCTGGGGGAGAGAGTCCGTGTATGTGAACCTGGGGAAACCGTTGCTTTATCTCTTTGAAGAGGCCGGTTATGTAGCTGAGCCCTATCTCTGGGTTCAGCCCCCCTTGTATCAGTATTGATGTTCCCCCCAGCGCCACAAGCTCCTCTATCTTTTCGATAATCTCCCCGAGAGAAAGCACGAAGGCCTCTGGGTCCCCCGGCTCTCTCCAGAATGCGCAGAACTTGCAGCGGTTTATGCATACGTTGGTGTAGTTGATGTTTCGGTCCACCACGAAGGTGACCAGGGGCTCTGGGTTGAGCCTTTTTCTGACAATCTGAGCCATTCTGCCCAGGGTTAGAATGTTTGCATTCTCGAGAAGGTGTATCGCCTCTTCCCTCGAAATACGCTGCCCCTCTTCAACCCTCTTTTCGATGTGCTCAATCAATGGGCTATGCCTCCACGAACCTCGTGGCGGGAGCTTCGGGTATGACCCCTCTGCTCGCTATGAGCCTGAAGAAGAGTTCCATTCCCTCCAGGTGTCTCGGCGTGAGCTCAAAGGATAGCCCTTTGAGGTACTCTACGCATTCCCTTTCAGACAACCCAACCTGTTGGTGGTGGTTTTGGGCTATCTCGTTCACTAGCAACCTTCCCATCTCACGGGAGGCCAGCAGGGTACGGGCAATCTCGGTCACCTGGTAGGGACACTCTTTCCACACCTCTTCACGTACGCACCAGACGGCGAAGACAAAGGGAAGGCCGTGCCTGTCCCACCAGTAACTGGCAAGGTCTATCACGTGGGGATACCTCTTTCTTGACCTCTCTCTCAGAGCCTCGTCTCCAATGAGAAGCATTGCATCAGGAGAGCAGTTGCGCTTCTCTCCCAACCTGAACCTCTTGTAGTTGGGGGTGAGCCCAAAGTCCTCTTCCAGCATTAGCCTCACCAGGGTGGAAGAGGTGAGTGAGCTGCGGGTTATCCAGACCTCTTTGTGGTCAAGCTCTTCTAATGGGACCCGTGAGAAGAAGAGAACGCTCTTCACCTCTCTCGCCGCCCCTATGCACAGGCCAGGCACCAGCAGGTAGCTGTTGTGGTTCATGGCGTACTCCACCGAGGAGACCACCGATATGTCAAGCTCTCCCTGGTTTAGCAGGCGGTTCAGCTCTGATGGGGTGCCCGTAACCACCTCTACCTTTTGTCCGTTCTCCTGAACCAGGCCCTTCTCCCACGCGTAGTAAACAGGTATGGTGTTCAGGTACTCTACCTTGCCCAGTTTTATGCAGTCTCTCTTCACGAGAGGGCTCCTTACCATCCATGCACCTTGGTAGCAATTGAGCCCCAAGCCTTGTGCATATTCAGGGCATTGTGGTTAAATCGCGGTTAGAACAGGATGAGGAGGATTATGCCCAGTGTACCTTGAGTACTACGACCTTAAAGAGAAACCCTTTGCCATCACCCCTGACCCCGACTTCATATACATGAACGACAAATTCAGGCAGGGATTTAACGAGGTCGTTTACGCGGTTCACAACAGGCTTGGTCTTGCGGTGATCATCGGGGAGGTGGGAACCGGCAAGACCACCCTCGCAAGGGCCATACTGCGTGAGCTTAGAAACAGGTGCAGAACCGCCTACATAATAAACCCTGCCCTCTCTTTCGAAGAGCTGGTGAGCACCATGTTGAGGGACCTGGGTGAAACAGACCTGCCCACTGGCAGGGAGGCGCTGCTCTCAAGGCTGAACGAGTTTCTGCTTGATGCGTACCACCAGGGTGAGACCGTGGTGGTCTTCGTGGACGAGGCCCACCTTCTGGCAGAGGAGGAGTTAGAGAAGGTGAGGCTGCTCTCTAACCTCGAGACCAACAAAGAGAAGCTGCTTCAGATGGTGCTCATAGGACAGCCCGAGCTTGGCAGGGTACTTTCTAAGCGAAGCATGAGGCAGTTGAGGGACAGGATAGTGGTCCAGGTTGGGCTTGAGCCCTTCAAGCCCTCTGAGGTCTGCGATTACATCTACCATAGGCTTAGCCTGGCGGGAGACGCAGGGGCGCTAACCTTCACCCCCCGGGCATGCAAGAAGATAGCCACCCTGTCAGGGGGTATCCCCCGCCGCATAAACCTGTTGTGCGATAGGGCCCTTCTTGCAGCCTACGCCAGAAGAACCTTCGAGGTCACCCCAAAATTGGTGAAAGATGCCGCAAAAGACATACACCGGGAGTTTCCACAAGAGATTGTGAGAAAAGAGAGAAGGGGAATAGGGTGGTCCGGGTGGGTGCTCGTATTTTTGGTCTTGTGCATCGGTGGGGTATTTTACATAAACCAGGTCTTCTTCGGCTATTCCCCTAAAGACCTTATGAGAGAGCTGCTCTCTGTGGGTAAGTCTGTGCCCCAGGTCATAAAGGCAGAGGAGAAGGCTGTAAAGAGGCCATCAGGGGTTGCACCAACTGGGACACCTTCTGTGTCAGGTAAAGAGGTTGAAACGTCGGGTGCGGTGGGGAACCAAGAGACGCAAACTGCCCCTGTGGCGAAGGAGCCGGGGGTCCACCCCGAACCGGCCTCGCCGAGGACCAAGGGGCAAAAAACCGCAAAAGAGAAGGTTGGTCATAAAAAAACCAAAAATGTAGCCGTAACGGGAAAAAGCGCCGGTAACGAGGGATTGAAAGAAAAAACCACAGTGAGGCCCAAAAGTACCCAGAATGTCAATTCTAACGCCGCTTCCGGGAATACGGTCAAAAAACCTGCTGTTGCCAAAAAACCGAGGGGCGGCTCTAAAAGTGCCAGCAAGGTGGTTTCTTCAACAAAAGACGAAAACAGAAAGGTTGTTGCATCACCACAAGAAAAGAAGACATCCCAGAATAAGGTGGCAAAGATGCAAAAACCGGCCCATGTCTCCAAAGAGTTGCCTATCTCTACCTCTGCTGCTGTCCATAAGGCTTCTGTCCCGGTTGTTATGAGAGAGCCAATACTTTCTCCAGAGACCGAGAAGGCCATAGAGGCCCAGGTAGATAGGTGGAAGGTGGCAATGGAGAACCTGGACGAGCCTGCGCTGAAGAAGATGTACGATCCCTCGCTTTACACTGAACTTGAGAGCAGACTCTCTTTGATGCGGGCTGGTGGAGAGGAGCGGGATATCAGGATAGAGAACTTAGAGATAATCCCCCTAATAAGCGGAGACGTCAAGGCCACCTTTGAGCAGCAATACCTTTCTATGAGGTATTCTGACTACGGTCTCACCACCTTGGTCTTTCGACGCAAGGGCGGCAGGTGGGTGATCGTTGGGTACCAGTGGAAGTCACTTTAGGTTATCCCACTGGTTGCTTGATGCGTTCTATCTGAACCCCCAGTCTGGCCAGCTTTGCGTCCAGTTGCTCGTATCCCCTGTCTAAATGGTAAACCCTTGAGACCACCGATTCACCCTTGGCGGCCAGGGCGGCAAGCACCAGCGAGGCGCTGGCCCTGAGGTCTGATGCCATAACAGGGGCACCTATTAGGTGGTCAACCCCCTGGATAACCGCTTTGCGGTCACTAACGGTTATGTTGGCACCCATCCGGGAGAGCTCGGCTACGTGCTGAAAACGGTCTTCAAAGATGTTCTCGGTGATCAGGGATGTCCCCTTTGCCAGGGACAACATGGCCATAAGCTGGGCCTGCACGTCTGTGGGAAAGCCAGGGTAGGGCCAGGTTGAGCATTCCACGGGCAGTATGGAGTCTCCCCCCCTCCATGCCTCTATTGTGCCGTCGTCATGGATTGCAACCTCGATTCCCGCCTCGCGTAGTTTGAGGATAACCGCCTCGATGTGCTCTGAGATGGCACCCTTTACCCGTATCCTGCCGCCTGTTATGGGGCCCACCATCAGCAGGGTGGCCGCCTCTATCCTGTCGGGCATAACCCTGTGGGTGAACCCGTTTAGGTGGTCAACGCCTCTCACTGTGATGGTGGGAGTGCCATGGCCAGAGATGATGGCCCCCATTT
>CAZQJB010000100.1:0-5393 GCA_964593115.1 uncultured Aquificales bacterium | reverse complement strand
ACATTACGTCTACTATAAGATGGCGCTGCCCTATTATTCGGGCGGGAATGACGGAACGGCCTATTGTTATTCCTTCGATGGCGATTACACACCAGGTGACGGCCCCCCGTGGGATAGATACCATTGTTACCATAGAAAAACCGGGACCGCCGATGACGACACCGGATATTCTAAGCATTATTTCAATGCTCGATTTCAACCTACAGACACCGATTATGCCTTGGGTTACGCCGACTTTGGCCAACGAATAGGATGGTACCACGTGGGGCGCACGTGGTTCAGCAACACTTCACCTGGAGGTGGGTATCTTCATGTTCAGGTGAACGATACAGCGGATTCCAGCGGTGCCCTTACATCAACCTTTACCGCTCTTTGGGATATTTTGGATCCCAAGGAAAACGATAAGTCTGGCTACATGGCCTGTACCCGCGACAACAAGAATGAGTGTTCCTACATTGTGAACGCCGGATTAACTCCCACGGCAGGAACCCTCGAGACAGCCATAAACTATCTAAAAGGGGACAGTTCCCCTATACAAGTCAGATGTCAGAAAAATTTTATAGTTTATGTAACAGATGGACTGCCCAGCGTGGATGAGAGTGGACAGAAAAAAGACGCCGACCATCTCATGCCTGACGTGCTTAGTAAAATAACCCAACTTAGAAATATAACAAAGAAGATAAATGGAGAGAACTATTCTTTTGACGTTAAGACCTATGTGTTGGGTATGGGTTTATCGGACGAGGCCAAGTCAAAGCTTGATGCCATGGCTGTTGCAGGGGGAACAGATGTAAGAGGTCATGCATACTATGCAGATAATCCAGAAGAGTTGAGCAGCAGTTTAGAAAAGGTATTTTATGATATACTGAAACGGGCCTCTTCTGGAACATCCACCACGGTGCTCTCGCAAAAGACGAACGCCGGTGCCAACATGCTTCAGGCCCTCTTTTACCCAGAGAAGACCTTTGCAGACGGCACCACCCTGAAGTGGACAGGCTACCTTAACGCCCTGTGGCTATACCGTGGAACCGCTGCAAACTCAACCTACATACGCGAAGACACGGTACAAGATGCGATTCTCAACCTGTTGCAAGACAACATCATCACCTTCGTGTTTCAAGACAACTCCCTGCAGGTGCATCCTTGTAAAGATGAAGACGGGGACGGGGTATGCGATACCCCCCTGGGATTGAAGACCCTTGACGACCTGGCAACGGTGTTTGAGGCCGGAGAAAAACTTTGGGAGTTGAGTCCCGACCAGAGGCGTATATTCACGGATATTGGTGGCGTGCTTAAAGAGTTTAAAGAGAGCACCAGCGAGGTGGTGAACGCCCTTTTGCCCTACACCGACAACCAGACCGACGCAGAAAACCTCGTGCAGTACATACGGGGGGTTGACCAGCCCAACGCCCGGGGCCGCACAGTCACCATAGACGGCGAGAGCGGGGTGTGGAAACTGGGCGACATAGTCTATTCTACCCCCCGCATCGTGGACTACGGGACCTACGGGGTGATACTGGTTGGCGCCAATGACGGAATGCTGCACGCCTTCAGGCTGGGCAAGGGTACCACCTACCAGTTGACAGGAGAGGGTGACGTAACCAGGCTATGCAACGAGGACCCAGAATCGGCAGGCAACTGCGCCGTTGACAAGCTGGGAGAAGAGCTTTGGGCATACATCCCAGGAAGCGCACTGCCTTATCTGAAGTACCTTAGAGAACACGACTATTGCCACCTCTACTACGTTGACCTGAGTCCATTCGTCTTCAAGTTCAACGGCCACAGGATACTGATAGGCGGCATGAGACTGGGCGGTGCCTGCAACTGCACCGGCTCTGACGACGAGTGCGTGGTGCCCCCTGACAATGCCAGCGCCACCGGGTTATCCTCTTACTTCGCCCTGGACATCACCGACCCCATAGACCCCCAGTTTCTCTGGGAGTACACCGATTCCCACCTCGGTTTCACCACCTCGGGCCCCGCGGTGTTCAACGTGGGTGGTTCTCCCGTGGTGGTGTTCTTGTCGGGCCCAACCCACTACGACGGCGTCTCTACCCAGGAGTTGAGGGTGTTCGTGCTTAAGCTCGACCCCAACAACTTCAGCATATCGAGCAGCCAGGTGGTGAACACCGGCAAGTCGAGCGCCTTTGGGGGCAGGCTTTTCAAGGACAAGATCGGCAAAGATAACACCGTCTTCTTCGGTTACACCCAGGGCTCACCTGGTAGCTGGAAGGGAGGGGTGTACAAGCTCACCCTGACCGCCGACGAGAACGGCGACATAACACCCAGCCTCACCGAGGTGATAACCGACATAGGCCCGGTAACCTCGGGGATTGCAGAGGGCACCTGCGAGGGCAGCAACAAGATGATCTACTTTGGCACGGGACGATACTTCTCGGGCAGCAACGACGACCCTGAGGCCACCAGAAGGCTCTTTGGCGTTTCACAGGCCTGCAACGGATGCACGTTGAGCGACCTTTTCGATTCAACCAGCCTCGACAACGTGGGCAGTACCGCCAGCGGCTGGTACATTGACCTGCAGGGCCAGGCAGGCGGCTACAACGCCGAGCGCTGTATCACAGATCCCCTGGTACACGAGTACTCGGCAGGGGGAACCACCCACTCGGTGGTCTTCTTCACCACCTTTCAGCCCACGGCAGACATCTGCGGTTTCGGAGGCCGCACCTTTGAGTTTCTCACAAGGTGCAACAACGGTGGCGGGTTAGAGGGAACGGATGTTGATCACATAGAGGGCAAGCTCTTCTTGCAGGTCTCAACGGGGCAGATAAAAGAGTTCTCTTCAAGCGAGATGTTGAACCGGCGGTCAGAGGCGGTTGCTGGGGCGCCCAGCGAGTTTCCCCCGGTCTTCGTTGAGCCCTACCACGGTGGCAGCACCAACAGGAGCGGCGAGATAATCCACTGGATAGAGCATTGATGAACAACAGGGGCCTCACCCTCATAGAGATAATGGTGGTTATTGCCATAGTGGCCATGCTGGCCACCTTCGCCTTGCATGGCTACAGCGCCAGCGAGAAGAAGGTGAAGGTGGAGCGAGAGATAAAGGCCCTTTATGCCAACCTGCAGGCGGCAAGGCTAAGGGCCTTCGCCGAGAAGAGGGTGTGGGGTATCACCTGGAGCGGCTCACCCTTCACCTCTTACGAGGTGAGGTACGACACCGACGGGGACGAGTCCATCACGGACTCAGGGGGATACGTATCGGCGGGCACCGTGTCGGGTCTCGCCTATCCCATAACCTGCAATGTTAGCTATAACCACGTGTTGTTTATGACAAATGGTCTTTCGAGAAACCAACTAACCTTCTACGTTGCCCAGTCTAACGAGGCCGAGTACGACTGCATAGCGGTGAGCAAGACCAGGATAAAGATGGGAAAGTGGAATGGAAGCACCTGTGTCAAGAGATAACGGCGGATTCACCCTGATAGAGGCCCTGATAGCCATCACCCTGATGGTGCTAATAGTGCTTGCACTCTATCGCTCTACGGCTCTCATAATAACCCGTAACCTCGAAAACAGCCTGCAGGACGAGGCGGTGAAGGTGGCGGTGGAGGCCATGGAGAACCTGAGAACCGTGCCCTTCAACAATCTCAGCCCAGGCACCACCGTCAATACCGTGACCCGAAAGGTGCGCAACTTCAACCAGCCCTTCACCGTTAGCAGAACCCTGGTGAGCGTTAGCGGCGTGTACAGGGTGACCGTGGCGGTGACCTGGACATACGCTGGCCGCTCACACTCGTACTCGCTGGTTTCAGTGGTGGCCAACCATGGGTGACGCCATGAGCAACAGGGGAATGACACTGATAGAGCTGTTGATAGCCCTGGTGATAGTGATACTGGTGCTGGCGGCGGCCTTTTTGAGCTTCAGCAGGCTGTTCCAGGGTTTCAAGTCGCAGACCAAGATATCAGAGTCTCACATATCCTCGTTGATCGGCATAGAGCTGTTGAGAAAAGACCTTGAGATGGCAGGCCTTGGTGTGCCGGTGAACGCAACGGGCATAACCTATTCAGAGGCGGCGGGCTCACAGAATCCACCTGCCTCTGACTACAACGACAACGGCTCGTTCGTAAGTCCCTTCAGTTTCGGCAACAACGCCTACAACGGTGCAGACTACCTGGTGATACGCTCGGTTTATAACCCCGAGGACGACGAGGCGGGAAAGTGGGCCTACTTCGTTGCGAACAACGGTACCTGTGGCCTGGTTCCCGGTGAAAACGGCAACTTCAGCAGCGGTACTAAGGTTGTGGTGGAAGACGGCGAGGACCCCCTAAGGGCCATACAGAAGAAGGGCTCTGGCGCAGACTCGTGGAAGTTCAGCGTGACCTCTATGACCCTGCACCCATCGTGCCCCGACTGCATGACCGACGACCACCTCTACCTGGTTTACGGGATCAGAAAGTCTGGTAGTACTATCCGCATGCCCTTCAACAGGGTTGACTACTACCTGAAGAGGCCGTCTGACGGTATGCCCGCAAGGTGCGCATCTTCCACCTACGAGCTCTACAGGGCGTTTATAAACCACGACGATGGCAGGCTGAATCCCCAGCCCGTGCTGGACTGCGTAAGAGACTTTCAGGTGGCCTTTTTCAGCAACTCAACGGGGTGGGCACCCACGCCGCCCTCTTCTGCCTCGAACCAGAAACTTGGCCTGAAAGAGGTGAGGGTGTTCGTTCTCTACCAGGAGGGCCAGAAAGAGAGAGAGGCATTGTGGGGCGCTAACAGCACCGTGACCCTTGGAGACAGCTCAACGGGCACCCTCTCTACCTTCTCTCCCTCGGGAGACGATGCATACTACCGATGGAGGGTGAAAGAGCTTGTTGTTAAACCCATGAACCTGGGGAGCGAATGATGAGGCGCCTGTTTCTTGAAACCATGAAGGATAGCGAGGGTATTGCCCTTATCGCCACCCTGATTCTTGGGATGGTTGCCATATCGTTCACCCTCACCATGTTCTACATGACCCGCGAGGGAAGCAGGATGAGCGGTGTGGAGGCCAGGTACCAAGCGGCCCTGGAGGCGGCCAAGGGGGGTGCCGACATCATGATAAACTTCGTTCTGAACTACCAGGATGCCAACTCTGAGCCTGCTATCTATTCCACCAAGACCGTTCACGATGCCCAGGACAGCTACAACCACCATTACCCTGACACGGGCACCTCGTTCGTCTGTTACCTTGGAAACTACCGGGTTGACGTGCGCATAGCCCGTGCCCAGGCCGTAACGGATCCCTCTGAGCCCAAGTTTATCTACTCAATAGTGTCCTCATCTACCAACACCGCCAACTCAAACGAGAGGGCCACGGTAGAGGTACTCTACAAGGTGCAGATAGGCTCTCCGTAAACTGCGCCGGTTCATCACCATGACGCCGCAAGGCGTT
>CAZQJB010000099.1:0-5505 GCA_964593115.1 uncultured Aquificales bacterium | reverse complement strand
AGAGCTATTATAATAAATAGCCTAACTTATTTAGGTATCTTTCTCTTTTTTTTCCACGGCGGGACAGGGGTTATCCGCCGTGGCCGGTACTGGTTGCTGCTTCACGGCAGTGGTCCCTTCTTCGCCTGGCATGGCCACTGTCTCGGCCCGGCAGGGGAGCACAAACATCAGCAAGAGGACCGCTGCAATTAGCAACGGTCCCCTTCTACCTGTCTCAGTTATTCTCAACCTTGCCTTCCGCTAAGCCTGAAGGGTCTCCTGGATTCGCCTAAGCACCACGCTCCACACCGCCAGTCCAGTTGCATGCCTGCGCTTCACGCCCTCTGCCACCTCTGAAAGGTAGGTGTAGAGGGTGGGATTGGCCTTTCTGTGGGCCTTCCACATGGCCTTTGTGGTGCCAGCCTCTTGGTAACACTGGTAGAGCTGCGATGCGAGGGTGCGCTTGATGCCCCACAGGTCCTTTTCGAGCATGGTGTATGCCTGGTGTTCCCAAAGGCTCGTCTTTGGATCCTCCTTCAGTGCGTCCTGCACCACGAAGAACTGGAACCTCTCCATCATCTCGGTGTAGATCACCGCCAGCTCTTTCACCTTGCTGGTCTCCAGGGTCTCGGCCAGGGTGAGCACGTCCATAAAGTTCACCGCGTACCGGGCAGCGGATAACAGGGTTGCGCTCTTCTTGGACAGGCCGTGTTTCTCAAGCTCGGTTCTCGTTGCCTCGCACTCCTTCAGGGCCTCGGGGGTGAGAATTACTTCCAGTTCGTCCATCAGGCCGTAAACCTGCCTGTTGTACTTGGCGATAACCTCTTTCAGGGGCATCCAGTCGCCCCCAAAGAGCAGGGCCCACCTCACCAGTCCTCCCACAAGGTTGTCTAACGATATCAGCGCCTGGTACTGCACCTCGGCGGGCACCTTGAAATCGAGGGAACAGATCTCTTCCCTGATGGCAGGGGCCTCGATTATGCCGTCCATCACCATGTAGGCTGCGGCTGCCTCGCCCACAGATGTGCCCATCTCTGCCTGGAGAGAGGTGAAGAACGACTGGCCTGCCTGGTTCACCACCCTGTTTGTGATCATGGTTATCAGTATCTCGCGCCTTAGCAGGTGCTTCTCTATTGCATCCCTGAACTTCTCTCTCAGGGAGTGGGGGAAGTAGGACGCCAGCAGGTCGTTCAGGTACGGGGCATCGATAAACTGGCACTCTTCGAGCTCCCTTTTTACCCAGCGCTTGACGTGGCCAAGAAGCAGGGCCAGTTCTGGCTTGAACAGCCCCTCTCCCGCATTGTTGCGGTTGGCCAGCTCTGTGCTACTGGGCACCACGGTCTCAGAGGGATCGAAGAGCTGCTCTCTGATGAGCATCTCCACCGTGGTGGCGAAGGGCGAGGTGTCTCTCTTCGAGCGTATGCTGTCGAGGCTTACTGCCAAGCTCTGTTCGTAGTTGTGACGCAACACGTGGGTGACCACCTCGGGGGTTAGCTCTTCGAGAAGACGGTTTCTCTCGTCTCGGGTCATGGCGTTCTTCTTCAGCATGTCCTGGAAGAGAATCTTCAGGTTCACCTCGTGGTCAGACATGTCAACCCCTGCCGAGTTGTCCAGGGCATCTGTGTAGATGGCTCCCCCGTGCAAGGCGTACTCAACCCTGGCCTTCTGCGTGAAACCGAGGTTGCCGCCCTCACCCACAACCTTGCACCTTAACTGGTTCGCATCTATTCGCACGTTGTCGTTAGAGTGGTCTCCTACATCCTGGTGGGTCTCTGACGATGACTTAACGTAGGTGCCGATTCCTCCGTTCCAGAGCAGGTCAACGGGGGCCTTCAAGAGCATCCTGATGACCTCTTCGCCGCTGGCCTCAGACTTGTTGGTACCAAGAATCTTCTGCATTTGCGGGGATATGGGCACCGACTTGGCCTGGCGCGAGAAGACGCCTCCCCCCTCGCTAATGAGCTCTTCGTTGTAGTGGTCCCAGCCCTTGCCCGCCTTGAAGAGGCGCTCCCTCTCTTTCCACGAGGTGAGGGGATCGGGGTCCGGGTCCATGAATATGTGGATGTGGTTGAATGCACCCACCAACTTGATGCTCTGGCTCAAGAGCATGCCGTTACCGAACACGTCTCCGCCCATGTCGCCTATGCCCACCACGGTGATGTTGTCCTTGTTGGGGTCTATGCCCATCTCCATGAAGTGTCGGCGGGTGTTCACCCAGGCACCCTTGGCGGTTATGCCCAGCTTCTTGTGGTCGTATCCGGCAGAGCCTCCCGATGCGAAGGCGTCGTCGAGCCAGAAGCCGTAGGACTGGGATATTGAGTTGGCGGTGTCAGAGAGGTGGGCCGTTCCCTTGTCTGCTGCCACCACCAGGTAGGGGTCGTATCCGTCGTAACAGACCACTTCGTCGGGGTGTACCGGCTTGCCATCCACAACGTTGTCGGTGATGTCGAGCATGCCGCTCATGAGCACCGTGTACTTCTCGGTGACCAGGCGGTTTGTCTCTTCCCTGTCCCTGCCCCTCACCTTGATGATGAAACCGCCCTTGGACCCGGTGGGCACGATGATGGCGTTCTTCACCATCTGGGTCTTCATCAATCCCAGTATCTCGGTGCGGAAGTCGTCGGGCCTGTCGCTCCAGCGTATGCCCCCTCGGGCCACCTTTCCGCCACGCAGGTGAATGCCCTCCATGCCGACCTCGTGAACGTAGATCTCGAACATGGGCCTGGGCAACGGCATCTCGAGGATGCTCTTACAGTCTATCTTGATGGAGATGTAGTGGTGTGAGCGACTGCTCTTGTAGAAATTGGTTCTCAGTGTGGACTCAACCAGGTTGAAGAAGATTCTGAATATCTTGTCAGAGGCCAGGTCTTGTACCTTGTCGAGCTGTTTCAAGAAGATATCTTTAACCTCTTGTATCAACCCCTCTTTTCTATCCTCGATGCTCTCTTCCCTCTCGGGGTTGAACTTTGCGTCGAAGTAGTCCCAGATGGTCGAGGTTATCTCTGGATACTCCAAGAAGGCATTGTAGATCGATGCCTTTGTGTAGGCAGGGGCTATCTGTCGCAGGTAGTTGCGGTAGGTTCTGAGCAGATCCACCACCTCCCATGGAAGGGCCGCCTTCACCACCAGCTGGTTCATGGGATCGCTCTCCACCTTTCCCGTGATGGTGGAGATCAGGGCCTCTGCCAGGGGAACCTCTTGCGGCAAGGGCTCACCGTTTGACTGCAACACCCTGAAGGCGTGCAGGTAAACCTTTTGGCCCCCCTTAAGCTTCAGGTCGATGGATATCTCGTCGAGCACCTTCAGAAATAGGTGCCCGAGAATAGGCACCGTCTGGCTCAATATCAGGGCCGAAGGACTGAAGATTGTGATGTGAGAGTAACCCTCCTTGTCCTCGGTGATGCCCACCTGCAGCTCCTTGGTCTCAAGAAGCCGCTCGATCATCTGCAGATCCTGGTAGGCCTTTTGGGGAGAGAACAGTGAGCGGTACTCATCACTAAAGGTTCCCTCGTAGCGGGCAAAGAGCTCGGCGGCTTTCTTGTTGCCTATCTCTCTCTGCAGGATCTTGTAGAGCCTGTCCTCCCAGGTGGTGGATAGCTCGCGTACCTTCTCCTCTATCTCTTCAGTTGAGACCTCCCTCTCTTCATCAGGGGTAGAGATGAAGTAGTGGATGAATGCCTTCTCTCCCTCCATTGAGGAGAAGGTGCTGTAGGTGTAGGTGGCCTGAAATACCTCTTCAAGAAACTCCTCTATCTCCTCTTCAAGGGTAGAGCTGTACCTTTCCTGTGGAATCACCACCAGGATAGAGTGTATGCCCTTGCCTCCCTCTACCACGAATGCCTTTGGCTCGAACTCCTTGCCCAGGCCAAGCACCCCCTCGAGGACATTGGTGAGGTGCTCCACGTCGTAGAGGAAGAGGGCCTCTACAGGAATGGTGTTGAATATGCCAACCGCCTCACGGTAGGTGTGTGTTCCCGGTGACAGCTCGAGTCTCTGGGCCACCTCTTGCAGTTTCCTTCTCACCATGGGCACCTCGGTGCCCTTCTCGAGGACCGCCGACTTGGTCAGTAGCCCCACGAACACGTACCAGCCCTTGCTCTCGCCACTCTCGTCAGGCGCCATCTGAACCGCCAGCAAGTCCAGCTTTCCCGCACGGTGTATGGTGGACTCGGCGTCGAGCTTGGATGCAACGGCCAGGTTCTCCTCGTTGCTTACCAGAAGCTCCTCCACCTCAGAGGGATCGCAGTTATCCTCGAAGTCCTGGTGCTCCTTGCGGCACACTCCCAACCCAGTGTCCCACTTGAACTTCAGGCCCTTCTTCTTTCTCTCTACCTCTATGCTGCCAAGAAATACGAACTTATTATCAAGTGCCCACTCCAGAAGGGCGGCAATCTCTTCAACCTCCTCCATGGGCACGAGTCCTGCCTCTCCCCTGAACTCAATGTCGCTTATGGCTATTCTCATCAGCCTCTTCATGCGCACGAAGTCGTTCACCACGTCCCTGGTGATGGTGAGCACCTTCTTCACCTCCTGGGCCAGGGCGGCGCAGTCCTCGCTGCAGAGTGAGCTCTCCACGAGGGTGAGGTTTATCGATTCTGCAATCCCACCTTCACCTATGCCCTTGAGAAGGCCGTTCTCCCTGATGGCCCTCAGTATGGGATGCAACACGAACCTGTGCTCGTAACCCTTTTTCTCCAGGTAGAGGGTGATGGTGTCCACTATGAAGGGCTGGTCCTCTAAGCAGCTCATGACCAGGGTTGTGCCCTCTGGTCCCGGCCTTACATCCACCTTTATCTCTTTGGGAGACCGCTCTTTGAAGAAGTTGAACATGACCTGGGCCATCTCCCCCGTGTCGCTGACCGTTGCCAGCTCAGGCAGGTCTGGTGGTGAGGCCTTCAGCAACCCCTCCACGAATCTCTCAACGGTAGAGCTGCCCTCACCTTTTAGCCGCTTAACCAACTCTGCCTTCACCTTCTCAAAGAACGAGCCTCTGAGCATAAAACTCCTCCTCTTATTAGTTACTGCACAGTTTACACATGAGAGAACGTTATGCAATAGCTCTTGTCTGGTCTTGGTTCTTTGTGGACAGTTGCTGCGGCGGTGGTTATCTTTCTTGCAGTGCATCTGGCGCCGTAAAGGGAGGAGGTGTTAGGCGGTGGACATGAACCTGTCGCTACCAGTGGCCTTCGGGGCCGGCATGGTCTCTTTTCTCTCTCCCTGCGTGCTTCCGCTGGTTCCCGTTTACCTCTCTTACGTGACGGGTTTCTCGGTGGATGCCCTGAACAAGGGCGAGGTCTCTATGGGCAAGGTGATCTCAGAGACCCTTCTCTTCGTGGTGGGATTCTCTTGCGTCTTCGTTGCCTTCGGCGCCAGCGCATCTGCCCTTGGTGGGTGGCTCAACCTGCACGCCCGGCTCATCGTCAGGGTGCTTGGGGTGTTGGTGCTACTGCTTGGAGTGACAATGTGCGGGTGGGTTAAACCGGCCTTTCTTCAAAGGGCATACCAGGTTCCCATGCCCAGGGTTAA
>CAZQJB010000098.1:0-5556 GCA_964593115.1 uncultured Aquificales bacterium | reverse complement strand
GCCTCAGCAGTTCGATCACCTTCTGCATCTCGGTCATGGTGGTGGTCATCAGGGCAGAGAGCCCCACCACGTCGGCCCCTTCACGCCTGGCCGCCTCCAGGATCTCACCTGCGGGCACGTTCTTTCCCAGGTCAACCACCCTGTACCCGTGATTTTCGAGGAGCATACAGACTATGTTCTTTCCGATGTCGTGTATGTCCCCCTCCACGGTGGCCATCACCACCGTGGCCTTCTTGGGCCCCTCTTTGCCCTTCATGGCGGCCTTTATCTCGGCGAAGGCCTCTTTCATGGCGTTTGCCGATGCCATCACCTGGGGCAAAAAGTACTCCCCCGACTCGAACAGCCTTCCCACCTCCTCGATGGCGGGTATCAGCACCGAGTCTCCTATTGAGAGGGGGTCGTCTCCCCGTTGGAGCATCTCTTTCACCAGTGCCACCGCGCCCTTCTCGTCTCCCTCAACCACCGCCATGGCAAGGCGATCCTCAATGGAAGAGGGACTCCTCCCGGGACTGTGGACCATCTTTTCACCCTGCTCTTCCCTAACCGTGGCGAGGTACCTCTGGGCCTTGTGGTCCCGTCCACTCAGCAGGGCGGCGGCTGCAAAGGCGTTTTTCATCTCTTCGCTCAAGGGGTTCACTATTGCCGCGTCCAGCCCTGACCATAGTGCCATGGAGAGAAAAGAGGCGTTCACCACTGGACGGTTGGGAAGCCCGAAGGAGACGTTGCTAACCCCCAGCACAGTGGGCAGGTTGAGCCTCTCCCTCACCAGCTTGACGGTGTTTAGTGTTACAAAGGCCCCCTGCGAATCGGCGCTGACTGCCATAACAAGCCCGTCCACTATCAGGTTCTCCCTTGGAATCCCCATCTCCTTTGCCCTCTCCACCACCCGGGAGGCCAGGGAGATGCGGCCCTCGGGGTCCTTGGGAATGCCCTTTTTGTCCAGGGGGAGCACCAGCACCGCCGCCCCGTATCTCTTGGCCAGTGAGAGCACCCGCTCCATTGACGACTCTTCTGCCGACACCGAATTCAGTATGGGCTTGCCCTCCACCACCTTCAAGGCGGCCTCCATTGCCTGGGGGTTAGAGGTGTCGATCATCACCGGCAGACCCACCCGAGACTGCACGGCTGTAACCATCAATGGCAGAAGACTTGCCTCGTCCACCCCTGGGGCCCCCACGTTCACGTCGATTATCGTTGCCCCAGCCTCTGCCTGGGCCTGGGCCTCCCGCCTTGCCCATGTGGTCTTCCCCTTTTTTAGCTCCTCCTTGAAGGCCTCTTTGCCCGTGGGGTTTATTCTCTCGCCAATCATCACGGGGTAGAACCTGGGGCCCACCTTAACCACGGTGGACTGTCCAGATACCTGGAAAGCAGGCCTCTCGTCCCGGCTGCTCACCCGCCTTTTACCAACAGCCTCAACCACCTGGCGAATGTGCTCTGGGGTGGAGCCACAGCACCCTCCCACCACTGCTGCCCCTATCTCTGCCAGCTCCCTGGCGCACTGGGCCAGCTCTTGTGGAGACGCCGGGAACACCGTCTCACCGTTCACCAGCTCGGGCAGGCCGGCGTTGGGCATGAACACCAGGGGCTTATTGGCCACCCCTGCCATTCTCCTTGCCACCTCGAGCATGCCCTCGGGCCCCAGGCTACAGTTTGCCCCTATGGCCTCCACATCCAACGCCCCCAGGGTGACCGCTGCTGCCTCTGGGGTAACCCCAAGAAGGGTTCTCAAGTCCTCCTGGAAGGTTGCCAGCACAAATACGGGCAACCCCGTGGTGTTGGCTGCCATCACCGCGGCCCGGGCCTCCCTGGTGTCCGACATGGTCTCCACCATCAACAGATCGGCGCCACCCTCCTTCAATGCCTGTGCCTGCTCGGTGAATATCTCTACCGCCTCGTCGAACCTCAGTTCTCCCACGGGCTCCATCAGCTTGCCCGTGGGGCCCATGGAGCCTGCCACCCATGCGGCATCGCCCACGGCCTGTCGGGCAAGCCTGGCCGCCTCGTAGTTCAATCTTTGCACCTGGTCCTGGAGCCCGTAGAGGCTGAGCTTGAGGCGATTGCCCCCGAAACTGTTGGTCTCTACGATGTTTGCACCCGCCTTTACGTATGCGGCGTGGATCTCGCGAATGAGCTCGGGGCGGGTCAGGTTCAGGTGCTCGGGGGCGCTCTCAAAGGTGACACCCCGGGCCTGGATCATGGTGCCCATGGCCCCGTCGAGGCAGAGCACCACCTTGCCCAAAAGTTCGGTTATCGGCTGCATATTCTCCCTCTCACCCTCATTTTCACCGGGACCTGGTTCTTTATTCTATCGCTCTGGACAAGGCCAGGGCCCAGTGGCTGGCCCTTCCACCTCACGATCACCTGCCCCACCAGCTCCTCCTCTGTAGTGAGGGGAATCTCCTCTCCCCTGATGAACCTCTCGGCAAACCCCCTATTGTGGGGTGGGATCTCCACCACTCCCCTTGTTGCAAGGGCCCCGAAGGCCCTAACCGCCGAGCTGGTGAGTCTGAAACCCTTGGTGGTCCACCTGAGCAAGGGTATCCCTGTCCGTACGCAACCCTCGAGCCCTACCTCCAACACGCTGTTTCGGGTGACCCAGACCTCCTTCTTGCCCCTCACCACCAGTATGTGCCCCTCGAAAACAGTTGTGGGTATCCCGAACCGCCTCTCGATTTCGCGCAGTATGCCGTTCCTCTCATTTTCTTTGCAAAGGGTTAGTCTCACCTTTCCTCCTTCAGGGGTATCTTTCCCAAATAGTGCAGGGCCGGGGGAGAGAACCCTAACAGCAGGGGGTACACCTCTACACCTGCCTCTACGGCCATCCAGAAGGCAGTTGCGAATCCGGGATCGGTGTCGGCGTTGGGGGCGAAGCACTGGGCGTCGGGACGGAACACCAGGATGAGGGCTGCCGCCCTGTCCCCCTTCATGCGAAGCTCCCTTAGGTGTTCCATGTGCCTTCTGCCCCGCACTGTTGGGGCGTCTGGAAATAGGGCCACCCCGTCTCTGCACAGGGTGCACCCCTTGGTCTCTATCCAGACCCTCTTACCATCTACCTGGGCCAGAAAGTCGAGCCTGCTTTGGTGGTACCCCACCTCTGCCCTCAGGGACTCAACCTCTCCTAAGGGAGAGAGCTCTTCGGAGCTTAGCATGGTCTCGGCGATCTTTCGGTGGTATCCTGAGTGCACCAGCACCCAGTGGCCTTCGCACCTTCCTGCCACCAGGTCCCACCTGGTCTTGCGCCTGGCGGAGGTTGCCCGCCTCAGTAGCACCCGGTTTCCGGGGAAGAGTATCTCTCCCAGCCTTCCAGGGTCGTGCACGTGCACCGGCACCCTGTCTCCACCTAACCTCACCACTCCCAGAAACCGGTTGGGTCTCTCCAGAAAGGTGCCCTCGGCGTCGGCGGGTATGTTTGCCACCTCTCTCATGCGGGTATTCTCACATTTTACCCTTCTTCTGCACAAGGGGATATGGTAGTGGGGCGGGAATGAGGCTGGGAGCAGACGAGCTGAAGGGGTTGTTGGACACCTTGTACCGCAGGTACACGAAGAGGGAGTTTGCATACCCTGACCCCGTGGTCTTTCTTTACCCCTTTGCCGATCCAGGGGACCGGGAGGTTGTGGGCATGATCGCCTCCTCTTTGGCATACGGTAGGGTGCAGCAGATCCTGAATAGCGTATCCTCGGTGTTGGAGCCCATGGGGGATTCCCCCAGGACCTTCCTTGAGCATACCAGGGAGGAGGAGATGAGGGCGATCTTCAAGGGGTTCAAGCACCGGTTCACCACGGGGGAGGAGCTGGTGGAGCTGCTCTCTGGGATGAAGCAGGTGATTGCCGAGCACGGTGGACTGGGAGAGGCCTTCAGCCGCTGTTTTCAGGATGGTGGCGATGTGGTTGATGCCGCGTGCCGTTTCGTGGAGATGCTTATTCCGGGATGCGAGAAGAGCAGCCTCTTACCTAATCCCCGGCGGGGAAGCGCCTGCAAAAGGCTGTTCCTCTTCTTCAGGTGGATGGTTAGAAGAGACGAGGTGGACCCAGGAGGATGGATGGGTTTAACCCCTGACCTCTTGCTGGTGCCCCTTGACGTTCACATGCACCGCGTTGGCAGGATTCTTGGGTTCACCAACAGGGCGAGTGGTGACCTGAAGACCGCCCGAGAGGTGACCAGGGGCTTTGCCCGGCTATGCCCCGAAGACCCCGTGAGGTACGACTTTGCCCTCACCCGTTTCGGAATAAGGGAGGAGATGGAGATGAGCGAGTTCGTGGCCATGGTGGAGAGGCTGGGATGGAGAGACTGATGGTTGTGGGGGTGGGGCCTGGGGACCCGGAGCTTCTCACCCTGAAGGCCCACAGGGTGTTGCAAAAGGCCCCTGTGCTCTTCTACCCGGTGGGGTCTCCCGGGGAGAAAGGGGTGGCCCTGCAGAGCGTGAAGGGTTTCTTGCCCACATCCACCGAGCTGGTAGAGGTGGTCTTTCCCATGGTGAAGGAGAGGACGGTACTGGAGGAGGCATGGGAGAAGGGAGCCAGGCTGATTCTTGGAAGCCCTCACAGATGGGGGGCCTTTGTCACCCTGGGGTGCCCAGAGGTCTATTCAACCTTCTTTCACCTGTTGCCGTACCTTGGAGACCTCGATGTTGAGGTGGTGCCCGGGGTGCCCTCGCTCTCTGCCTGCCTGGCCCGTACAGGTGAGCCCCTTCTCCTGGGAGACCAGTGTATGGCGGTGCTCTCGGCGTCTCATGCCGAGGGCGTTCCCTGGGACAGCTTAGGCGGGTTCTCCACCGTGGTCTTCATGAAGATACCCAGGGATGCAGACGAGGTGACGAGAATAGCCCGGCGAATGGAGTCCATGGGCTTCTCCCGGGTCTTCTACCTGCGCCGGTGCTTCATGGAGGGAGAGGAGCTGGTGAGGGGGATTCCCACCAACCCACGGGGCTATTTGGCCCAGCTGGTGTTCAAGAAGGAATAGATGGGCAGGGTTATTCTGGTTCTGGGCACCTCCTCAGGTGCGGGCAAAAGCACCCTCGTGGCGGGTATCTGCCGCTTTCTCGCGAAGAGAGGGGTGAGGGTGGCCCCCTTCAAGGCCCAGAACATGTCGCTGAACGCCTGTGCGGTGAGGGGAGGCGAGATGGCCTGGGCCCAGGTGATTCAGGCCCAGGCGGCAGGGGTAGAGCCCAAGGTCACCATGAACCCTGTGCTTCTCAAGCCCCTGGGGGACTCCAAAAGCGAGCTGATTCTGCTGGGCAGAAGCGCCGGTACGGTTGAGAGCTCCACCTTTGACAGCTACCGGGCCAGGGCAATGCCCGTGGCCTACGGTGCCATGAGGGAGCTTCTCGACAGCTACCAGGTGGTGGTGGCAGAGGGGGCGGGCAGCCCCGCCGAGGTGAACCTGAAAGAGATGGACTTTGTCAACACGGGGCTGATGAGGGAGTTCAACGCCCCCACCCTCTTGGTGGCCGACATAGACAGGGGTGGGGTGTTCGCATCGGTGCTTGGCACCGTGCGGCTTTTCTCGAAGAGAGAGCGGGAATTACTTGGAGGGGTGGTGATAAACCGCTTCAGG
>CAZQJB010000097.1:0-5600 GCA_964593115.1 uncultured Aquificales bacterium | reverse complement strand
TGTGGATGGAGTACGCCGAGCACACTTTGAAGACCGCCAAGAGGTACAAGGATCCACTCTCCATAATCATGGTGGATATAGACGACTTCAAGACGGTTAACGACACCTGGGGGCACCAGAAGGGGGATAAGGTGCTGCAGGTTATAGCTTCTATCTTGAGGGAGAAGAGCAGGGAGTCTGATATAGTTGGGCGTTACGGTGGCGAGGAGTTCGTGGTGCTGTGTCCAAGAACAAAGTTGGAAAATGCCGTTGACATTGCCGAGCGGTTGAGGGCCGCGGTTGAGGGTGCATCTTACGGCATTCCAAAGCGTGTAACCGCCACCTTTGGGGTTGCAGAGGCCGCTCCAGAGGACCTCGATGGCCTTAACCTCGATGCTATCCTGTTCAAGGCCGACAAGGCCCTTTACTCTGGAAAGAAGAGAGAGGGTAAGAACTGCGTGGTTACATGGAACGAGATAGAAAACAAGGTGACCCCCTTACCCACAAGCGTGGAGGCCTTGGGGCCTGAAAAGGCTGTGTCTTCAGATACCGCTTAAGGCTGTTCCCATAGCCACCGATAGCTGGGGAGATATATCGTATATCTTGGTAGGATTCAGATTGGGATGTAACTCTATCTTTCTTATAGGGAGCAGGTGTTCTACTTTCACTCCTATAATTGATGATAATTCCGCGAGTAGAAAGGGTGTATGTGATGCCCCTCCTGTCAAATATATGGCTTCTATTCTCTCTTCATATCCAAGAAAATATTCCGCATCCTTAATGCATCTTTCTATACCTTCTTTTAGCTGGAGGGCTAACTGATAAGCACTTTCTCTAAGTACTTTTTCGTCGCCTTTGCCAGTTATCTTCATTTTCTCTGCATCCTTAAAAGATAGACCGGTCTCGGTGGATAGATTGTGGGTTACAAGGGATCCTCCTATGTCTAAAGATACATTAGACACTATTTTATTATCCTTCATTGCAATAATATTAGACTCGTATGCCCCTATGTCAACCACTATAAATAGCAGATCTACCATGTCCTTAGGGTAGTTCACATTAGTTATGTTAGCTAAGGCTAAAGGTGTGGATTGTATAGATACTAACTCAAGTTCACCATGGGCAAATATGTCTTGGTAGAATTCTATCACATCTTTCTTCACTATAATATATAAAATATCCAGTTCGTCTCTATACTTAGAGTAAATAAAGTAATCTATTACAATATCCTCAGAATCAATCATAGAAGCCCTTTTCTCTATGGTAGTGAGAATATATCTCTCTATATTATCGCTGTTAGATATTGGCACCTTCATTCTGCCTATAAATGTCAGTTTTCCAGGCAAGGATACTCTAACCTTTCGTTCCTCTATCTCAGCAGATCTCCATATTGCAGTTATCTGTTTGCCTATAGTCTCTCTCTTGCCAGGATTCATGCTCAATGCAATCTTCGATATAGGGGAGGTCAAACCTCTTTTGAGTATTATTCTTTCTCCTTTGCGAGTGAGTATGGCTATCTTTACAGCGCTGGCGCTAAGTTCCATGCCCATGCACGTTGTGCATCTCGAACCACGTATCTTTTCAAGAAGCCCCATAAGACACCTCCGCTTAAAACGCCCTCACATGGTTTTATCCATAGAGAGAGTTGTTGGTCAATGATTAGTATCGTGTTATTTTTGGTAATGATGATAAGCAAGGATACCTGGAAAGATGTAGAACTCTTAAAGAACGATCGCGAGCACGGTGCAGCCCAGCTTTTTGCCAGGGGTGCTGCAATAATACTGGATGCGCTTAGAGGTGATGACCGTATCTCTCCCCACGAACTGCTTCCCCTGGTCAAGGCGGTTCTCGATGCCCAGCCCTCTATGGCGCCTTTGATAAACCTCTGCAATAAGGTGATGGTCTTGGTAGAGTCGGGTCGTAACCTTGAAGCGGTGGAGTATCTTGAAGGTGTTGTTTCTTGTCGTGGTACAGGTGGTGCCGGTTTAATGAGAGACAGGCTCACCTTGCTATTACAAGGCAGGGAGAGGGTGGTGGTGTTCTCTTACAGCTCTACGGTTACAGCAGCATTGGCCAGCACGGGGGTGAGACCGCAGGTGTTGACTCACAGGGGCCATCCCATCGACGATGGTCTAAAGAGCGCTGACTTTCTACATTCCAAGGGGTTTCAGGTGACCTTGACCAGCGACCTTTGCCTGCCTGGTATGTTGAAAGAGGGGGACGTGGTGCTCACCGGGTGCGACGCAATAACCGTTTCTGGAATGGTGAACAGGAGTGGAACCTATCCCCTTCTCCTCGCCGCCAGGGATAGAGATGTGCCCGTTGTGGTGCTTACCGACGAGTCCAAGCTGCTTCCTGCACCTTTGGAGTCGTTTCTGGAAGTTAGGGAGGCACCTGCAGAAGAGATGTTGCCAGGTTGTGCCGAATACTGCGTACGTCACTTTTATTTCGAGATGGTTTCCTTGAGTCTTGTGTCTGTGGTGATCACCCCTAACAGGGATATTGCCGTAAGCGAGCTGGTGCCTGTGCTAAAAAATACCGGGCTTGTCTCGCGCCTTCTTTCTATCCTGGCGTTTGACACATAAGATTCCTCTTGGTAGCTTGGGTTAGAGAGTTCGGTGAATATGTAAGAACAGAAGAGGGCCATATATGGGTTTTCTGGATAGGTTCAAGGGTATGGGATTCGGTGGAAAGAGCCATCCCCTGGGGATCGAGATTGGATCCTCTGCCATAAAGGTGGTGGATATGGCTGAGAAGGGGGGAGGTTTTGTCTTGAATGGTGCCCATGTGGTGCCTATCCCAAGGGGTCTTGTCACGGGAGGCGTTATTAAGGACGAGAACAAAGATAGAATGGTGTCAGAGCTCGAAGAGCTGAGGGAACTGGTGGGGATTAAGAAAGGAGAGGTTGCCTTTGCCTTGCCTGGAAACTTTTCGATAATAGAGACCTTTGCCCTTCAAGGGGTTCCTGATGAGGACGAGATAAGGTCCCAGGTGGAGAAGAGGGTTGCTGCAACTATTCCCTTGAAGAGAGAGGAACTCACCTTTGATTTCGACGTATATCTTCCCGAGGATGGGGAGGAGAACTCGCAAGTGGTATATGCCATTGCCAGGAGAGAGATGGTTGACTCCTACCGATACATTCTTGAGGCAGCGGGTTTCACGTTAGAGTCTGTGAAACCCACCCCGGTGTGCCTCGCAAACGTGGTGGCTGCTAACACCTACTTCAGCAAGGGAGAGGTGATCCTGCTGCTCGAGATAGGAGGTGAGAGTACCAATCTTCTCGTTATGAAGGACGGGAGGATACTGTACAGCCGCAACGTGTCCATTGGGGGTAGCGTTGTCACCCAGATGATCGCTGACAAGCTTGGACTATCCTTTGAAGATGCAGAAAAGATGAAACTGAATGCAGGTGATGCAGACAGGACCACTCTAAGGGATGCGGCAGTGGCACTTGCGGTGAAGCTACAAGACGAGGTGGGCGTCTCTCTTGGCCAGATAGAAGGGGCCCTGGGCACTGGCCTTGAACTGAAAAGGGTGCTCTTGACCGGGGGAGGGGCTAAGACCATCTTTTTAGAGGAAGAGCTGCAGTCTGTTTTAGGGGTACAAGTAGAGGGGTTGATACCCATAAAAAACATTGCCCTCTCACCGGCACTGGACCCCTTGGTGCTCGCGGAGATTGCCCCCAGGATCTCTACGGCGATAGGCCTGTTGTTGAAGGCTTAAACTGCTCTTATCCTTGCCAGCTATGCCCTCTGGGTGTGTAGCTTGGTGTTAAACCAGCTTGCCGTTATCAATGCTTCTTCGTAGTGTTGTGGCCATGCCAATGGATGGGGAGAGGGTTAGTTGCTGTAATGTGACTAAATCAAAGAGAGATAAAACCCTTTCCCAGACTCCCACTTAAGGGGGAACCATGACCTGGGATATGTACTTCAAGATCCTTTCAAGGCTCGCCATCATGGTGTGGCTGGGGGTGTTTGGTGGCAGGCTTCTTGAAGAGAGCGGAAACGCCACCTTGATTCACCGCCTGACTAGGCCCTTGACCAGGTTCGCAAAGCTGCCCCCTTTTTGCGGTACCGCCATGACCTCTTCCTTCTTTGCCGGATTCTCTGGAGATGCCCTTTTAGGGGGGTATTATCGTGAAGATCGCTTGTCTGCCAGGCAGGCCATTCTTGCATCTATGATGCTCAATCTGCCCTTTTACGTCTCTTTTCTGCCAATGCTGGTGGGAATCGTTTATCCCTTGATGGGGATGGTGGGACTGATCTACCTATCTATCCAGGTTTGTGTTAGCGCCTCTGTTACTGTGGTGGCCGCAGTGATCAGCCATCTCACCTCTGAGGATGGGGGAGAAGATGGTATAGTTAACACCGAGTTCCCCGAGCCTTTACCCCTTGCGCAGGCCGCCCGCAAGGCCTCAAGAGAGGCATTCAGGATGACGCTGCGAATAATGCTGATAGCTGCTCCCATACTGGCCACCGTTGTTGTGTTGGTGGAGCACAACGTGTTCGCCTGGCTACAAGGGGTTATCCCATCGTGGGTGAGGATTCCCGGCATACCCGCCGTGGGGCTTCCCGCGGTGGTGGCCCAGGGGTTTCATATCTCAAGCGGGGCCGCGGTCACTGGGGGTATCTTGCACCTGGGTCTTGTATCTCGCAAAGAGGCATTGCTTATCATGCTTGTGGGTAATCTCCTTGGAACTCCCTTCAGGAGTCTCAGGATAATGCTGCCCACCTATCTCGCTGCCTACGGGGGTAGGATAGGGGTGAAGGTGCTATTCGTGGTTCAGGGGGTTAGAACCATCTTTGTTATGCTGGCATACCTATGCGTTCTTTGGTCTTGAGCTACTTGTATCGTATCCTTGGGTCCACCATTGAGTAGGATACGTCTGCAAGTAGATTGCCCACAAGGGTGAGCAGGGCCCCTATGGTTAGTATGCCCATTATGGTGGGATAATCCCTGGCAAGGGCCGATTCGTAGAATAGCTGGCCCATGCCCGGTATGGCGAATATGGTTTCGAATATCACGCTACCGCCAATCAGCCCGGGGACCGAGAGCCCAAGCAGGGTCACCACTGGCAACATGGCGTTTCTTAAGGCGTGGCGCTTCACAACCTGGTATTCGCTTAACCCCTTTGCCTTTGCTGCAGTTATGTACTCTTGGCTTAGCACCTCGAGCATTGACTGGCGCATGTATCTCGAAAATCCCGCAAGCCCCCCGAAGGCCATGATGAATATAGGCAGTACCAGGTGACGCACCCTGTCCAGCCATAGTTGAAACGGTGTGAAGGTATCGGCGTTCAACGACTGTAGCCCAGATATGGGTAACAGGTGGGTTTTGACGCCGAGCAGAATCATCAGCACAAGGGCCAGCCAGAAGGAAGGGGTTGAGAATCCCACGAATACGAAGATCGTCAAGGCCCTGTCGATCAATGAGTTTCTCTTTAACGCCGACACTATGCCTACCGGTATGGATACTAAGAGTATCAGTATAAGGGCCATGAGATTGAGGGCTATGGTGATGGTTATGCGCTCCTTTATCTTCTGGATCACAGGTTTGCCGTCCACGAAGGAGTTACCGAAATAAAGATGGGCTATTCTTTTCAGCCAGTTTAAATACTGTAG
>CAZQJB010000096.1:0-5666 GCA_964593115.1 uncultured Aquificales bacterium | reverse complement strand
TGCCCATGGACTCCACGGGGGAGACCGGGCTACCCCTGCGGGCAGTGCGCACCTCGAAGAAGTGAACCACCCCGCCCTTCTCGGCCACTATGTCCAACTCTCCCACAGGCAGAAGATTAACGTTACGGGCCACTATCTGGTATCCCTGGGATCTCAACATCCCCGCCGCTGCCTCTTCTCCTAACCTTCCAAGTTTACCTCTATCCAGTTGAAGCTCCTCCTGTGTATGGGTGAACAACCCCTCTTCTGAAGGGCCAACCTGTGCTCCCTGGTGGGATACCCCTTGTTCTTATCCCAGCGGTACTGGGGGAAAAGGGAGTGGTACCTGAGCATAAGCCTGTCCCTGGTCACCTTAGCCAGTATCGAGGCCGCCGCCACCACGTAGCTCTTTGCGTCCCCCTTGACCACCGGCAGCATCCTCATGGGAAGCTCAAGAACGTCCCTGCCGTCCACAACCACGAGCTGGGGAGAGGGATTTAACCCAAGAACGGCCTTCTTCATGGCACTGAGGGCCCCTTGGCGGATGTTGTTCTGGTCTATGAACCTCCAACTCGACACCCCCACGGCCCATGCCAGCACAGAACCCTTGATCAAGGGAAGCAGCTCCTCGCGCCTGCGGGGAGTCAAGCTCTTGGAGTCTGCAACTCCATCAACGGGGGCGCACCTTTTCACGTCGATCAAGACGGCACCGGCCACCACGGGGCCTGCCAGGCAACCACGGCCTGCCTCGTCAACGCCGCAGATCAACCGCGCACCGCTATCCCTGCACAGCCTCTCATCGAAAGCGAAAGGCTCAATAACCTATCTCCTTCAATCGCTTTCTCATGTGTTCCAGCTCTTTACCCACCACCTCGGGCTTGAACCCCTCTTTTTGCAGCTCCTCGAGGATTAGTATGCCCTTTTTGCGGTTGCCCATCTCCTCCATCAGCAAGGCCATGGATAACCTTGCATTCTTGCAAAGCCCGTCGCTCTCTCCATCCTCACACACCCTGGAGTAGCACCGCAGGGCATCGTTAAACAGGCCCTTGGCCCTGAAAAGGTCCCCCAGAAGCAGAGAGAGTCGCCTTCCCTGGGCGCCAGGGGTGCTCAGCACCTTCTGGGCCATCTCTTCGGCCTCCTCTATGCTGCCCAACCTGATGAGGGTTCTCACACTGCCTGCCAGAAGCGGAAGCCTCTCTCCCCCGTTCTCCAGCCCCTTCCTGTAGATAGATAGGGCCTCTCTGGGATCGTTAAGGTCTTTCTCGTATATCTCGCCAAGCATCACCCACACCTTCTTGGCCTGGGGGCTCTGGGGATACTTAGAGAGTATCTTTTTGAGCATGGTTATGGCCCCCGAGGGGTTGTTGTGCACAACGCGCTCTATCTCTGCCAACCTCAAAAGGGCCTGGGGGGCCTGGGGAGAATCGGGGTACTTGGCCCAGATCTCCTGCAGAAAGACCGCCGCCCTGTCAACCTCCTCTTTAGAGAGGGCAGAGTTCGCCTCTTGCATAAGGTGCTCTGGGCCCCGGGAACAAGAGGCGAGTCCAAGCAGAACCACCGTAAGCAGAACGCAAAGGGCCCTATGCAGAAGAGAAGGTTCTCCTGGCAACTACTGGGCCTCCTCTTCTTCGTCATCCCGAACTATGCTAACCCCCACCACAGAGTCCGTGGCGGGAATGCCCATCAGTTTCACCCCCTGGCTCGCCCTGCCCACCACGGAGACAGACTCGAGGCTTGTGCGTATGGCCATGCCCTCTTTGGTGGCAAGCACCATCTCTTCGTTCCCCCTAACAACCATCAGGGCCACCATGTCCCCGGTCTTGGCGGTGCAGTTGTGGGCTATTATTCCCTTGCCACCACGGCTCTGCAGCCTAAACCTCTCGGCAGGGGTTATCTTGCCGTAACCCCTTTCTGTCACGGTGAGAATCTTCTCTCCTCCCCTTAGCATCCCCATGGAGACCACCTCGTCCTGGGGGGTGAGGCGTATCCCGATAACCCCTTGCGACTGGCGCCCAGAAGGACGCACGTCGTCAATGGGGAAGAGTATGGACTTGCCGAACTTGGTGGCGATTATCACCCTGTCGTCACCCACTCCGAGCCCCACTCCGATTAGCTCGTCACCCTCTTTCAAGGATATGGCTATTATTCCACCCCGGCGGATGTTGCGCATGTCAGAGAGGCGCACCCTCTTAACCATGCCCCTGCGGGTCACCATGACGAGAAAGCCCTCGTCCTCGCGCCGTTTCAACGGCGCCACCGCCGTTATCTTTTCGTCCTCTTGCAGCCTTACGAACTGGTTGATTATCTTGCCCTTCGCCTGCCTCGAAAGCTGGGGTAATTCGTAAACCTTTATGGCGTGCACCTTGCCCCTGTTGGTGAAGAAGAGAAGCTCGTCGTGGGTAGAGGCCACGTACATCTGCTCGATGAAGTCCTCCTCCCTGAACTCCATGGTCTTCTTGCCCCGTCCACCCTTTCTCTGGCTTCGGTACAAGGCCAATGGTGTGCACTTGACGAACCCCTTCTTGGTGATGGTGACCACCACGTCCTCGTCCTTGATCATCTCTTCGGGGTTGAACTCCTCCACCTCGTCAGAGATGGCCGTGCGCCGCGAGTCCCCGTAGGTGGCCTTAACCTCGTTAAGCTCCTTCTTTATCACCTCCCACAGAAGGTGCTCGTGCTCGAGAATGGCCTTGAGCTCGGCGATCTTCTCCACCAGCGACTTGTACTCGGCCTCTATCTTCTCCCTTTCGAGGCCGGTCAGCCTTTGCAGCCTCATGTCTAATATGGCCTGGGCCTGCACCGGTGTGAGGCCAAAGCGGTTTATCAATCCCTCTTTGGCAGCGGCGGGGCTCTCTGAAGACTTGATTAGCGTGATCACCTCGTCGAGGTTAGCCAGGGCTATTCTCAAGCCCTCTAACACCTCGAGACGCTCTTCTGCCTTCCTCAACTCGAAGCGGGTCCGCCTTGTGACCACCTCCTTGCGGTGGGATAGAAAGGCCTTGAGCACCGCAAGCAGGCCCATGAGCTTAGGCTCGCCATCTTCCAAGGCGATCAGTATTATCCCGAATCCCGTCTCTAACTGGGTGTACTTGTAGAGCTTTTTGAGCACGAAGTCGGGGTCTTCACCCTTTCTAAGCTCAATAACCACCCTCAGGCCCTGGCGGTCCGACTCGTCCCTCACCTCTGCAACCTCTGAAAGAACACCGTCTTTCATCAGGTTGTGAATCTTCTCCACCATGTTGGCCTTGTTCACCTGGTAGGGAATCTCTTTCACCACCAGGGCATCCCTCTTGTGCACCACCTCCTTCTCCACCCGGGAGCGCACCCTCAGGTTGCCCCTGCCAGTTGAGTACGCCTTGATTATCTCAGACCTTCCGCAGATGGTGGCCCCAGTGGGAAAGTCTGGCCCAGGAATGAACTCCATCACCTCTTCGATGCTGGCATCTGGGTGGTCTATCAGATGCAACAGGCCATCAACCACCTCAGATAGGTTGTGGGGGGGTATGTTTGTGGCCATCCCCACTGCTATGCCCGAGGAACCGTTTATCAGCAGGTTGGGTATGCGGGTGGGCAGAACCTCGGGCTCCTGGAAGGAGTTGTCGAAGTTGGGCACGAAGTTAACGGTCTCCTTCTCGATGTCCCTTAGCATCTCCTCGGCAATGGAGGTGAGCCGCACCTCGGTGTACCTCATGGCCGCTGCAGGGTCCCCGTCTAAAGAGCCGAAGTTGCCCTGACCGTCTATCAGGGGATAGCGCAGCGAGAATGGCTGGGCCATGCGAACCAGGGCATCGTAAACCGCCGTGTCGCCGTGGGGATGCAGTTTTCCCAACACGTCTCCCACAACCCTTGCCGACTTCCTGTACGGCCTGTTGTGCCACAGCCCCAGCTCTGCCATGGCGTAGAGTATGCGGCGATGAACGGGCTTCAGCCCGTCCCTGACGTCGGGCAGTGCCCTGCCCACGATCACGCTCATGGCGTAATCGATGTAGGCAGTGCTCATCTCTTTGTCTATGCTAACGGGAATCTCGATACCCAAGGATAATCCTCCTTACAAAAGAGAACTCTCTAAAACACCGGTACGCCGGGCCCTTCAACCCTGAACCCGCGCGGGATGGTTGCCGGTCTCTACTCTATTATCTTGGGAACTACAAAGTGCCCCTTCTCTGCCATGGGGGCGTTCTGCAACGCCTCTTCCTGCGAGAGCGAAGGCTTCACCTCGTCTGGCCTCACCACGTTTCTGTGCTCCAACAGGTGAAAGGTGGGCTCTACACCAGAGGTGTCCAGCTCCTCTAACTTGGCCACGTACTCAAGTATGGTGTTAAGCTGCCCCTTGAACGCCTCTATCTCTTCATCTGTGAACCTTAGACGGGCCAGCTTTGCCACCTTAGCGACGTCTTCGCTCGAGATCTTCTGCTCTTTCATCAACGGCCTCCTCGCTTCACTGCCCCTCTTTTACTCCACCCTCTTCAATGGTGCAACCGAGGCCTTGAGCAGCCTTTTTCCTGCAGTTTCAAAGGCTACCACCAAGGTGGTTCTGTCACCCTTACCCATCACCGACTCCACCACACCCCGTCCGAACACCCGGTGCATAACCACCTGTCCCTTCTTCCATCCCCCTTTGGAGGCCGCCCTCGACTGCCCGCCAGAGACCATGGGGCCACGCACCACCTTGGCCCTCTTGGGTTTAACCTCTAACAGCAGCCCTTCTGGTATGTCCGCGAGAAATGAAGACGGCAGGTATGCAGCCTCGCGCCCGTACTGTTGACGCGTGCAGGCACGGCATAGAAAGAGCCTCTCTTTAGCCCTGGTCATGCCGACGTAGCAGAGCCGCCTCTCCTCCTCCATGGCAGAGGTGTCGTTGAAAGAGCGGGAGTGGGGCAAGAGCCCGTCCTCCATTCCCACCATGAACACCACCGAGAACTCGAGGCCCTTGGCGGCATGCAAGGTCATCAGGGTGACCCTCTCATCCCCATTCTCACCCTCGTCCTGGGAGGTGGTGAGGGTGGCCCTGTCTAAAAACTGGCGCAGGGGATCGTCCTCGTCCTCGAACTCGGCAGCCACGTTCAAAAGCTCTTTCAGGTTATCTATCTTGCCCTCAGAGTCTATGCCCTTATCCTTCTCCAGGGCCTTCACGTAGCCAGTGGCCTGGTAGATGGCATCGAGCAGGTCTGCAAGGGGCAACTGGTGTGCCTTCTCCCTCAGGGCCTCCATCATGGAGTGAAACCTGGCCACCCTGGCCCTGATCGAGGCCGACACATCTGCCTCTCCTGCTGCCATCAAGGAGAGGGCGGCCTGCAAAGAACCCTTCTCGGCGGCGAGCTGGTTCACCTTGCCCACGGTGGCGGTACCTATTCCCCGGGGCGGGTTGTTCACTACGCGTATGAAGGCCAGGTGATCCTCGGGGTTCACAAGCAGGCGCAGGTAGGCAATGATGTCTTTCACCTCTTTGCGGTCGTAGAACCTTAGTCCCCCCACCACACGGTAGGGAATGCCCCTGCGCATCAAGGCGTCTTCAACGAGCCGGGACTGGGCGTTGGTTCGGTAGAGAACCGCCACCTCAGAAAGGGGAACACCTATCTCGCCTATCTTCTCGGCCACGAAATCCGCCTCGGCATGGGCGGTGTCGGCCACGAAGAGGACTATGGGCTCGCCTCCCTGGCGCCTTGTCCACAACCGTTTCTCTTTTC
>CAZQJB010000095.1:1446-5756 GCA_964593115.1 uncultured Aquificales bacterium | reverse complement strand
CGCAAGAGAGACAACCCCCTTCATCGCCAGCGAGAAGAGCGAGGGAGTGGCAGGTAGCACCGGGGGTTGGGGCCCTGGCGCAGGAGCGGCATTCACCCCCACAGGCAAGAGCACTACAAGCAACGTTATTAAAGCCTTCATCGCAAGAATAAACCCCTATTCATCAGGATCCACTATGGATGTGATACGCACGCTGAAGTTCTCTTCTATGAGCAACACCTCGCACTTACCGAAGAGGTTATCGTTAAGGTAGAGGTCCAAGGCCTCTCCCGTTGACCGGTCCAGCTCTATCACCGAACCAGACTGAAGCCCTAACAACTCCCTTACAGAGATGGTGGTACGGCCCAGCTCCACCTGGAACCTGAGCCTAACGTTTCTCAGGGAATAGAGCGAGAACCCCTCTTCATCCTCCTCTGAAGCCCTCTCTTCAACGGCATTCCCTCCCCCACCCACATCCTCGGGCTCCCAGGGGGTATCTGAAGAGAGCTCTCTCTCTTCGGCCTCTACCCTTTCATCGTCTCCCATCTATTGTACCACGAAGTCGGTAAAGTAGATATCCAGAATTCTACCCTTTGTCAGGGCCACGTTGAGCCTGCTTATCAGCTCGCGTTTAAGGGTGAGTTTGCCTGCCGGAGTTGCGATGTCGTTGTAGTACTTGTTGGATAGAATGGTGATGATCGTGTCCCTAATCATTGGCATCTTATCCTCGATCTCTTTCTTCACCGCTTCGTTGCTTAAGGAGAGATCCATGGTCACCTTCAGGTACCTGCTTCCCGACTGGTCGGCCAGGTTAACGATGAAGGTACTTAGGTGATCTATGATGGTCTTGACCGGCGGGGCCGAAGGCCCAGCAGGCGCTGCCGCAGGAGCCGCCTGCCCAGGTGCCTGTGCCGCATTCTTAGGGGCAGGTGCCGGTTTCTTCTTTATGAAGAGAAAATAGGCTGCTCCACCCCCCCCAGCCAATAGCAACAACAGCAGTATTATTACGATCAACAGCAGCTTCGACTTCTTTTTTGGGGTTGCCTCCTCTGTCTTCTCATCTGCCATGGCTCAATCCTCCTTTTCTACTCCACCTCTATCTGGGGCCCTGTCTCACCCTCGGCCTCTTTATTTTTCATAACCACCACCAGGTCAACCCTTCTGTTCAAGGCCCTGTGGTAGGGGGTATCGTTGGGATAAAGGGGATTGTTGGGACCATAACCGGCAACAGAGAACCTTTTTGGGTTCATCCCCTTGCCAAGCATGTACCTCAACACCGACTCGGCCCTTGCAATAGAGAGGTCCCAGTTGGTGGGATACTTGGGAGTGCTTATCTTGCTATCGTCTGTATGTCCCTCTATTCGG
This sequence comes from uncultured Aquificales bacterium, assembly GCA_964593115.1. Taxonomy (GTDB): domain Bacteria; phylum Thermosulfidibacterota; class Thermosulfidibacteria; order Thermosulfidibacterales; family JALWSI01; genus JALWSI01. The sequence continues at coordinate 4,412 of CAZQJB010000095.1, read as the reverse complement.
ATGGGAAAGGGCACCCCTTTCAAAACCCCTATTATCCTGTCAAGTGCCTCCTTGGCAGATGGTTTGAGCCTGGCACTGGCTGCATCGAACAGGAATCCCCCTGTGAGAGATATAACTATCCCCTCCTTTGTCTCCCTCACCGACACCGGGCCCTGGGAGCCTTCCTGCTTAATAAAACCCGCTGACTGCTTGAAAGACATACCCCTGCCGGGACGGGAAAACTGGGTGAGAACCTTGGTAACTCTCTCCATGGTGAGCTTTCTTATGGGAACTATTCCCACCGAGGGTAGAACCAGGTTCTTGCTCACCTCGGTCTTGAATCCCCCCTCGAGCACCCCCAAAGCCCCTTTCAGTGAACCAAGGGCCTCCTTTATCTTCTTCTGGTCAAGGGACGCCATTGAGAGAAGAAGAACAAAGAAGGTGAGCAGCAGGCTCATGAGGTCAGAGAAGGTGGTCATCCAGGGCGCGCAGCCCCCGCCTCCTTCATCACACTTGTCACGTTTCTTGCCCATCTACCCTCCGGCCTTAACTGAACTGGCTCTCTCTGAACTTTGGTGCCACATAGGCGTGTAGTTTCTGCTCCACTACCCTGGGGTTGTCTCCTGCCTGGATGGAGAGGATACCGGCAATGATAAGGTCTTTGATGAGCATCTCTTCCGAAGATCTCACCCTGAGTTTGTTGGCAAGGGGCAGGAAGAGGACGTTGGCCAGAACCGCGCCGTAAAAGGTGGTGATAAGGGCCACGGCCATGGCGGGACCGATTGTGCTGGGGTCGTTCATGGTCTTGAGCATCTGCACGAGACCGATCAGGGTTCCTATCATTCCAAAGGCAGGGGCCAGAACAGACATAAACTCAACCAACGCAGCACCCTGTTTGTGCCTCTCGTCTATGAAGGCCACCTCGGTCTCTAATACGTCTCGTATGATGTCGGGTTCCGCGCCATCAACCACAAGCTGAATAGCCTTCTGGAAGAAGATGTCGTTTGTCTCCTCTATGGCAGACTCTAAGGCCAGAATTCCCTCTCTTCTGGCAACCTGTGAATACTGCACCAACTGGGATATTATCTCGGCAGGATTCTGGGGTTTAAAGAGCACGGTGTTTTTTATGACATTGGCGACCTTTATAACGTCTCCAATGGGATAACTGGTCAATGTGGCGCCCAGGGTTCCACCAAAAACTATCATCATGGATGGGTAGTCAACGAAGGTCATGATGCTGCCGCCCATGAGGATGGCCGCAACCATGAGGCCAAAGGACATCACTATTCCGATAACCGTTGCTATATCCATACTCTACCTCGCCTTGTTCAGATACCCAGTATCTCGGCAGCCTCTTCTATCTGCTTCTTGGCCTTGCTCGACAGCTCCTCCCACTGCTCGGCATGGAAAGATAGCACCTCCATGGCCCAAGGGAAACCCACAATCTCTATCTCTAAGGGTGTGACGCTGTATCCCCAGGTAGCACAGAAGAGATTTGCCAGGGTTATGCAGGCTATCATGGGATGCTCGACCCTTGCATGGTGCTGTTTGACAAGGTTTATCAGGTGCCCGGGCATTTCCCAGGCCTCCATCACCACTGCCCCTGCCATACCGTGATTCAACCCCAACTCTCCTTCTTCTAACTCTAAAAATCCCCCCTCGCCCTTTCTCACACGCCCTACTATCGGCAGGTACGCCTCTGAACTGAACTTAAGCATCAAGAGCTTGCCCACATCGTGAAAGAGGCCGCACACAAAGGCCTCCTCCTTGTCAAGGGCGGGTGAGGAATCTGCAATGAACCTCGATATTATTGCCGATGCCGCGGAGTGTATCCACAGCTCTTTCAAGAAACCTTCAACTTCAGGATCCTCTTCACCAAGCACCATGCTCTTCAAAGAGACCATCATCACAAGGTTCTTCACAACCTCAAGCCCCAGGTACGAGATGGCGTGTCTAAGGGCGGTTATGGGAAACTTGGGACTGTAAAGGGCAGAGTTTGCAAGTTTCAGTATCTCTCCCATGATAACCGGGTCCAGGGAGATCACCCGCTCAAGGTCCCTGCCAGACACCTTGGGATCGTCAACCATGCGCATCACCCTCATGGCAAGGGTGGGCATGGTGCCAATACCGCCCTCTTTTCTAAGAAACTCCCGTAAATCGTTGAGCTTCAGGCCATTGACCTCCTAAAGATAAAGCTCTTTCCAGCCCTGGTCCATTATTTAACAGAGCCACCACCAACCAACAAGTGAACTCACCATCAAATAAACAGGGGAGGGCCTAAGCCCTCCCCACAACAGAAAGAAACGGCATCTATCTCAAGGTGCGAGCTTACCTGTTAACGCTTCATGGCCAAGACCTCCTGAAGCATGGCGTCGGAGGTGGTGACCACCCTGGAGTTGGCCTCGAAGCCCCTCTGGGTCACAATCATCTTGGTGAACTCCTCGGCTATGTCCACGTTTGACATCTCCACAGTGTAGGACCTCAAGGTTCCAAGGCCCTGGCTACCAGGGGCATCCACAACCCTGTTCCCCGAGTTGTGGGTTTCACTGAAAATGTTGTTGCCCAGCTTCTGCAGGCCCTGGGGGTTACTGAAGTTGGCTATGTATATCTGGTAGAGGGGCAGGTTCTTACCGTTGGAGAACTCCCCGCTCACCACCCCCTGTTCGTTTATGGATAGCGCCGTAAGGTCCCCGTTTGGATACCCGTTCTGCTCCACGTTCATGGTACGGGACTCTCCCCCGTAGTTGGTGAAGACAGAGCCCACGATGTCGTCGAACTTTATCGTCAGCTGCGACGCGGCACCGTTAGAGGGATTGGGATTGTAAACCATGCCATCAGCAGTCTCAATGGTGACCGCTGCAGTGGCAGAGGAACTGGCATTAATCTTGCCATCACCGTCTATGTCGTAGTCGAAGTTCGAGCCGCATCCACTTACGATGGCATCGGCAAATCCCCTCTTGTCCGCGGTATGGGCGGCGTAATAGACG
>CAZQJB010000095.1:0-1436 GCA_964593115.1 uncultured Aquificales bacterium | reverse complement strand
GGGTGGGCTTTCCGTTGGCATCGAAGTTGAGCCTTCCCTTGTAACCGGTGTCCAACTCTACCTTACCATCGTCTATGGTGGCCTCCCACTTCCATATCCCCGTGTCGAGGTTGGGATTGTCGCTTGATGCCCCTGAGGTGAAGAAGGTGCCGTCTTCCTCGGCATCCTCTCCCTGCACCTTGGTGAAGGTTATCTTCAAGTTATGTGCGGTTCCCTTGTCGTCGTAGATGGTGGTGGTCACCACGTGGGTGTTTGCGTCAACTCCCTCCTGGGAGTTCCAGATGGTGGGAACGTCGAACTTACTGCCAGAGCTGTCGGTATCCACGAAGTCTATGCCGAAATTGAGCTGGCTTGCCCCACCATTCTTATCCGTCACCTTTATCTTTCCATTCTCGAAGGTGACCTCTACGTTCTCGGTGGTGCCAGAGGTGCCGTTGAAGGCGGTGTTCACCGCGCTAACAAGCTCGCCCAGGGTGGCAACGGTGCTCATGGCAGAGGTTGCGGTGGATCCGCTCACGATCTGCACCGTGTACTCTATTGGAGTGCCATCGTGCAGGGAGCCGTATATCCTGATCACATCACCGGGATTCACCCCCTTGCACGAGCATAGGGTAGAGCCCGCCGTGGTGAAGGTGGCAGCATCAGTGGCGACGCCGGTGGCGGTGGTGAACTGCCCCGTCTCCCACACCTCGTAGGTGTCACCGTGGGCCTCTCCCGAAAGGTTCACGTTCAACTTCACCACGTCTGTGGCCTTGACCCCCGTCTGCAGGTTAGGCGCAACCTGTATGTCTCCTATGGGAGACTTGTCGTACCGCCACTCACCTGTAGTCTCGTCGTAAACCGCCTTCTTTCCTTGCAGTATGTAGCCGTTCGAGTCCACCATGTAGCCGTTGGCGTCGAACCCGAAGTGGCCTGCCCTGGTGTAGTAGGTGGCCCCGCCGTACCCCACCATGAAGAAACCCTTGCCCTCGATGGAGACGTCTGTGGGGCTACCCGTGTTCTCCAGGGCACCCTGGGTGAATATGCTGTCTATGGCCCCCACCCTGGAGCCCAGGCCCACCTGAACAGGGTTCTTACCCGGCCGGGTTGATGTAGGCGCAGTGGCTGCCGCCAGGTTCTGGTAGAACATGTCCTGGAAATAGACCGCCGCCTTCTTGAACCCCAGGGTGTTCACATTCGCAATGTTGTTTCCGATCACGTCCATGGCCGTCATCTGGCTTCTCAGGCCAGCAATAGCGGTAAAGAGTGACCTCATCATAGCGCATTGCCCTCCTTTCTCCCGCCTCTGTCGGTCGGCGGGAACGGGACCTCCTCGTAAAGAGGGCCGGTCCTCACTTCAAAAGTCTCAGTTTCCCAACACAACAGCGCTGTCTATGTTGGTGAATATTCTTCCCTCCATATCACTGCCCGAAAGGGCGGTAACGACGGTGCCGTTC
>CAZQJB010000094.1:0-5814 GCA_964593115.1 uncultured Aquificales bacterium | reverse complement strand
TGCCACCGAGGACCTGGAAGGCGTTGAATGGTCGGGCGGGCAGCGGGGCAGTCTCCACCCTTGGGGTGGTACCCCCCCAGGCGCAGACGGGCACCAGCAACAGGATAACCGTGAAGAGCCTGCGCATCATTGCAAGAGAGACGCCACCTCTATGGCAAAGTAGGTGATGATTATGTCTGCCCCGGCCCGTTTTATGCCCAAGAGGGACTCCATCATCACCCTCTCTTCGTCTATCCAGCCCAGGCTGGCCGCCGCCTTCACCAGCGAGTACTCACCGCTCACGTTGTAGGCCACCAGTGGCACCTGGGGGAAGGCGTCGCGGACCACCCGTATCACATCGAGGTAAGGCAGGGCAGGCTTAACCATGAGCATGTCCGCCCCCTCCTCGACGTCGCTCGCCGCCTCTCGCAGGGCCTCCCTGACGTTGGCGGGGTCCATCTGGTAGGTCTTTCTGTCGCCGAACTGGGGGGCAGACTCGGCGGCATCCCTGAAGGGCCCGTAGAAGGAAGAGGCATACTTAACCGCGTAGGAGAGAATTGGGGTTTCGGCGAATCCCTGGGCATCCAGGGCCTCCCTTATGACCTTAACCCTTCCGTCCATCATGTCAGAAGGGGCCACCACGTCTGCCCCTGCCCTGGCGTGGGAGACAGCCTCTCTGGCAAGCAACTCTAAGGTGGGATCGTTCAACACCCTGCCGTCTTTCACCACCCCGCAATGGCCGTGGTCCGTGTACTCGCACAGGCAGACGTCGGTGATCACCAAAAGCCCGGGCAAGCTATCTTTCAGCGCCCTTACCGCCCTCTGGATGATCCCCTGGTCGTTGTAGGCCTCGCTGCCCACTGGGTCCTTGTGAGAGGGGATACCGAAGAGAAGGACAGCGGGCACACCAAGGTCATGGGCCCTCTTCGCCTCCTCCACCAACCTGTCGATGGAGAGCTGGCAAACCCCCGGCATAGAGGGCACTGGGTTGGCAACCCCGCTTCCCTCAACCACGAAGAAGGGCTGAACAAGCTGGTCAACCCTCAAGACCGTCTCTCTCACCATGCTGCGAATGGCATCTGATCCCCTGAGCCGTCTCATCCTGTGAACGGGAAAGGCCATGGCAATCCTCCTCAATACACCCTCGTTGAAGCCTTTCTCTTTCAAGACCCACCACAAGTCAAGGCGCCTGCACCGAAAATCAGCCCATCTCTACTTCTATCCTCTCTCCCAGCCCGACCCCCAGTTCCACTTGGGCGTTTCCTTTGAAGATGAACAGTTCGAGACGCCCGCAACTGTTCACAATGGCCCCGGCACCCCTGCCCTCCCACTGGGCGTAGTGGTCTGCCACCTGCTCGATCACCAGGCCTTTAACCCTGATCCTGCCCACGGGGCCAGGCAGGCGGCCAGGCTCGATATTGGTGACCAGGTTGCCAAAGGGATCCACGAACACCACCTCTCCAACCACCTTCCCACCGTCTAACTGCGGCCTTGGAAGCTTCAGGGAGACCCTGGGACCTGGCAGGGGCTCACCCAATGTGAGCAGTGGAACCCCCCTGGCAATCCAGGCACCCACCGGGGCAAAGACGTCTCTGCCGTGAAAGGTGCGGCTAAGGGGACGGCAGAATCCCTTGTACTCGCAAAGGCGAAAGGCACGGGCACTGCCAGAGAACCTCTCCCAGAGGGGCCAGAGAAGGCCGTTATCGGGGGCCACGAAGGTGTGGCCGGCGGCGTGCAGCAAAAGCACATCCCTCTCACTACCCACACCTGGATCCACCACGCAGAGATGGACGGTTCCAGGGGGAAAGTCCTGGAAAGAGCAGAGCAGGGTGTAGGCGGCAGACCTAACCTGGGCAAAGGGAATGCTGTGAGAGATATCCACCACCTGGGCACCGGGCATGATGGAGAGGATCACCCCCTTCATCTGCCCCGGGTAAGGTGAATCACCAAAATCGGTGAGCAGTGTAACCACCTGTGGAAGTCTCATGGGTGTAGATTAAAAAATGCCCCCGGTCCTGGCAAGACCGGGGGCAAAATGTGGGGAAGTGTTATGTGGGGGGTTGCTTAGTATTCTGGCATTTGGGGCATCGGTGCCTTCTCGGGCTCGGGTATCTCCACTATTCCACACTCGGTGGTGAGCATGAGCCCCGCCACACTGGCCGCATTCTGCAGGGCAGAGCGCACCACCTTGGTGGGGTCTATGATGCCCCTATCGAACATGTCAACGTACTCCAGGGCGTTGGCATCGAAGCCCACGGTCTCCTTCTCTTTGGCCTTCACCTCTTGCACCACCAGCGAGCCCTCGTAGCCGGCGTTCTCGGCAATCTGCTTCAGTGGCTCGCAGACGGCGCGGCGGAGTATCTCGATACCTATCTTCTCGTCGTCGTCAATAGCCTCCACCTTGTCCAGGGCACGGGATGCCCTGATAAGGGTGACGCCTCCACCGGGAACTATACCCTCTTCAACAGCGGCCTTGGTGGCGTTGAGCGCATCCTCTACCCTGGCCTTCTTCTCTTTCAGCTCGGTCTCGGTGGCAGAACCCACCTTGATCACGGCAACACCGCCAACCAGCTTGGCAAGGCGCTCCTGCAGCTTCTCGCGGTCATAATCAGAGGTTGTGGTCTCGATCTGCTTCTTTATCTGCTTCACCCTGCCCTCGATGGCGGCAGAGTCACCTGCACCACCCACGATGGTGGTGTGCTCTTTGTCGATGATCACCTTCTTGGCCCTGCCAAGGTCTGTGAACTTCACGTTCTCGAGCTTGATGCCCAGCTCTTCAGAAACAACCTGGCCACCGGTGAGAACGGCGATATCCTTCAGCATCTCCTTGCGCCTGTCACCGAAGCCAGGGGCCTTCACTGCACAGGCGTTCAGGGTGCCCCTGAGCTTGTTCACCACCAGGGTGGCAAGGGCCTCGCCCTCAACGTCCTCTGCGATTATGAGTAGGGGCCTGCTGGAACGGGCAACCTCTTCCAGCAGGGGCAGAAGGTCTCTCATGTTGCTTATCTTCTTCTCGTGGATGAGGATTACGGGATCCTCGAAGACCGCCTCCATCTTCTCGGGATCGGTGACGAAGTAGGGGGATAGGTAACCCCTGTCGAACTGCATTCCCTCAACCACATCAAGGGTGGTCTCAAGGCCCTTGGCCTCCTCCACTGTGATCACGCCGTCCTTGCCCACCTTCTCCATGGCGTCTGCAATGAGCTCGCCTATCTCTTTGTCGTTGTTGGCAGAGATGGCTGCAACCTGGGCAACCTCTTTCTTCTCCTGCACCTCGCGGCTCATCTTGCGCAGCTCTTCCACCATGGCATCAACACCCTTGTCGATGCCCCTCTTCACGCTCATGGGGTTGGCACCGGCGGTGATGTTCTTGAGGCCGCTCTTGAAGATCGCCTCGGCCAGCACCGTGGCGGTGGTGGTTCCGTCACCGGCCACGTCAGAGGTCTTGCTGGCAACCTCCCTCACCAACTGGGCACCAAGGTTCTCGAACTTGTCCTCAAGCTCGATCTCCTTGGCCACGGTGACCCCGTCCTTGGTGATTAGGGGGGCACCAAACTTCTTCTCGATCACCACGTTACGGCCACGGGGCCCCAGGGTGGCCTTCACCGCCTTGGCGAGCATCTCGACGCCAGAGAGCATATTGGCCCTGATCTCTTCGCTGAATCTCAAATCCTTTCCCGGCATGGCTATCTCTCCTTCTTTTCCTTATTGGTCTCTTATTTTTCCACGATGGCGTAGATGTCGTCCTCGCGCATCACGAGGTACTTTTCGCCATCGATCTTTATCTCGGTACCTGCGTACTTCCCGTAGATAACCTCGTCTCCCACCTTCACACACATGGGCACCTTCTCGCCGCTGTCCAGGATACGGCCCTCGCCCACGGCCTCCACCTTGCCCCTCTGGGGCTTCTCTTTGGCGGTGTCTGGAATGATGATACCGCCGCTGGTCTTCTCTTCCTCATCCTCGTAGGGCTTCACGAGAACCCGATCGTGAAGTGGTCTAATCTTCATACTCCTGTTCCCTCCTCCTGAGATTTATTAGCACTCATCATCATCGAGTGCCAACGTTCGATTGGGAAATCTAAGCAGAAAGCCTTTCTCTTTCAAGGGGGTTGACAGAAAAAATTTCACGCTTTTCCACCACAAGTAAGTCCATTGTTTTTAGTTAGTTACCCCAGGGGCAGGGATGATATTAGTGTAGAAATATCAGAAAATAAGCGATATTGATTAGCATATCTTTCCAACTATCCAGCAAGGGGCCGCCCCAACAGGTTACCTTCCGTCACCTCAGTTATGTGTTTGTTTAACCCGCCTTATTGGGCTAATCTCACCCTACCGAGACGGTGAACCGGGTCAAGAAGGCCGTGGACGAAGGGAGACGAAACACGAAGATGGCGCGTATTTACACGACAATACCCCTGCGCAAGCTGTTACTTTTAGGCACCCTCACCGCCGCCATAGCCGCCTTCTACGCCCTTGGTGGAGACAGCTACCTTAGCTACCAGGAGCTGAAGGCCCACGGGGCCCAGCTTTACGGGTTCGTGCGCTCGCATCCCCTTCAGTCGGCCTTTGCCTACGTGGGAATCTACCTGCTGGCCGCCTTGCTATGCCTGCCAGGGATAACCCTGTTCCTCACCATGGTGGGAGGGGGACTGTTCGGTTTCTGGATGGGAACCCTTATGGCCATATTCTCGTCAACCCTGGGGGCCTTCCTGGCCTTCTTGACCATAAGGTACCTCTTCAGGAACCTTGCCCGCCGCCAGTTCCAGGGGCGATGGGAAGGGGTGAAAGAGAGGCTTAAACGGCACGGGGTGAGGTACATCCTGATGTTGCGCATAACCACCGCCTTCCCCTACTTTCTTCTCAATCCCCTGCTCGCCCTCACCCCCATCTCGAACTGGACCTTTCTGTGGACAACGGCCCTGGGCATAGCACCCCCCACGGTATTCTACGCCTACCTGGGGCACAGGGTGGGGCTGATGAGACCGGATAGCACCTTGAAGTTGCTTCCAGTGTTAGTGGTGCTTCCCCTGGTGATAGCCGTGGTTGTCTCTCCCTGGCTGAAGCGGGCCCTGGGAACGACGGGAAATAGCGGCTAAAAGATAATGAACCCCATCAGGGAGACCAGCAGGCAGTAGAGACCGAACCACTTGAGAGAGCGGCTCTTTATGGCCTTCAAGAAGACGGCTATGGCCCCGTAACCCACCACGAATGCCGCAACCATGCCTGCAAGGTAGGGTACTAACAGGCCACCCTGGATGTGCGAAAGGTCGGGTGCTTCAAGAACCGCGGCCCCCAGTATGGCGGGCACCGCCAGCAAGAAGGAGAACCTACCCGCCTCCTCGCGGCTCATCCCCGTGAGTATCCCCGCCACCACGGTGGAACCAGAGCGGGAGACACCGGGAAAGACCGCAACCCCCTGAAAGAGGCCCACCATAAGGCTGCGCCACGGCCCCGCATCCTCAGAGCGCACGTCTCCGCTCTCTACCCAGTCGCCAACAAAGAGTAGAAGCCCCGTGTAAATAAGGGCACCTGCCACCCATCGGGGTGTGGAGAATAGGGACTCAACCTGGTGTTTCAAGCCCAGGCCTATTGCTGCTGTCACCACGGTACCCAGAACAAGCCACAACACCAGGCGCCTCTCGTCAGCCCTTTGGGAATAGGGGGGAAAGAGGGAGAGAAAGAGGCGCCACAGGTCACCCCTAAAGTAGATGAGCACCGCCAACAAGGTGGCTAGGTGCAATAGCAGGTCAAAGGCAACGGGATTCTCCTTGAATCCCAAGAGCCCCTGCAGCATGACGAGGTGCCCCGAGCTGCTAACGGGCAGGAACTCGGT
>CAZQJB010000093.1:0-5842 GCA_964593115.1 uncultured Aquificales bacterium | reverse complement strand
AAAGTCAAGAATGTCCTGATGCTCGCGGTAACAGTAAGGAAAGACCGTCATGGCACCGATATCCAACGCGTGGGTGGCAAGCCATAAAAGGTGGCTGGATATCCTGGTCAGCTCGGCCATGAGGGTTCTTATGTACTTGGCACGCAGGGGCACCTCTATGCCCATCAACTTCTCAACCGCCAGCACGTAACCGTAGTTCATGGCATTTGCAGAGATATAGTCTAACCTGTCGGTAACCGGGAGAAACTGGGGATAGGTTCTGTGCTCTGCAAACTTCTCGAATCCCCTGTGCAGATACCCAATGTAAACCTCGGTATCCACTATCCTCTCTCCCTCGAGGGCGAGCACCACCCTCAACACCCCGTGGGTGCTGGGGTGCTGTGGACCCATGTTGACCCACATCTCCTTGGTCTTCAGGGTCTCCTTCATCAGATCGCGCTCTACCCTACCCTCTTCAGTGACAACCAGTCCTTTAATCTCGTTCATAGGCCAATCCTTCCCTCAAAGGGCATTGGTGTTCTTGCAATGACGACGCAGCCACTTCTCCCTGTATCCCTCGGGACCCTGAAGGGGATACTCCTTGCGCAGGGGATGCCCCTCCCAGTCGTCTGGCAACAGGATTCTGCGCAGGTCGGGATGGTTCGCAAACCTTATCCCAACCATGTCGTAGGCCTCCCTCTCGTACCAGTTGGCAGAGCGCCAGACCGGGTAAACGCTCTCCACCTCTTCATCTTCCGCCAGGTTCACCTTCAAGCGTATGCGGTGCTTCTTTGTGGTGGAGAACAGGTGGTACACCACCTGCAGGGGTTTATCCTCATTTTCAGGGTAATGGACCCCGATCACCTCAGAGAGAAAGTCAAACTGGGTGTCGGGGTCGTTTTTCAAGAACCTGCAAAGGGGAAGCAGGTGCTCCTTTTTTACGATGGCGGTGAGCTCGCCGTTTGCAAAGATCGCCTCTTCTACAGCATCGGCATGCCCCCTCTTTATCGCCTTCACCAGGGGCAGAGAGTCAACATCCACCTTGGGTTTCTCGGCCTCTTTCTTGGCAGCCTCTGCAGCCTTTGCGGCCTTCCTGGCCTTTGCCAGTGCTATGGCCTCCTCTTTGGTCAGCTTCTTCTTGGGTGCCTTTTCGCTATCGCCCATGCCGACACCTCACTTCCTGAAAACCTTCATCTCGTCTATCTTCTCTTGAAGCCTGATAACGCCGTACATCAGGCCCTCGGGGCGGGGAGGACACCCGGGAACGTAAACGTCCACGGGCACTATCTGGTCCACCCCCTGAACCACGTGGTAGGTGTTGAAGGCGCCGCCTGAGTTGGCGCAGCTGCCCATGGAGATGACCCAACGGGGCTCGGGCATCTGGTCATAAACCCTTCTGAGAACAGGGGCCATCTTCAAGGTGACGGTACCCGCCACTATCATGGCATCGGACTGTCGGGGTGTGGCCCTGAATATGACCCCGAAACGGTCAAAGTCGTACCTTGAGGCTCCTGCGGCCATCATCTCGATGGCGCAGCACGCCAGCCCGAAGGTCATGGGCCAGATAGAGGACCTCCTGGCCCAGTTCACCACCTTGTCCAGAGCGGTGGTGAGGGCGTTATCCGGCAGTTTTCTGTCTATCATTCCCATTCCAATGCTCCTTTCGCCCAGGCATAGATGTAACCTACGAGCAGAATAACGATGAAGAGGAACATCTCGACGAAACCGTACCAGCCTATCTTCTTGTAAACCGCAGCCCAGGGATACATGAAGACGGCCTCAACGTCGAAGAGCAGAAACAGCATGACGATGATGAAGAACCTTATGGGAATCTGCAGCTTCCCCGTGGTGAAGGGATCGATTCCGCACTCGTAGGGAGATAGCTTGTCAGCATAAGGATCGTTGGGCCGTACAAGGAATGATACCATCAGGGTCACAACGCCAAACCCCATTGCCAGTGCCATCAGTATAAGCACCGGCGCGTATTCACTGATTGTGTGATACATGCGTCACCCCCGTGTGCCTTTTGGGATCTTTCAGAAACCGGGGCGCCGTGTAGCACAGGGCACATACCATTGCAAGTGGCAAAAGGGCGGGGCTTTTTGCCTTAGGCCGCATCACGCTTAAAATCAAAGGGTTTCTGTGGACCAAAATTTTGTGAAGATTATCTCAAACCTGGCACGGGAAGAGGATTGGACCAAACACCGCCCACCCCTGAACAATAGTCGTAAGGAGAAGTTGCAGGCCTCTTTTTTCACACAGGCTTCATACAAGGCCCGCAACAAAATTAACACCTGAAAAACCTTGACTTCCCTGTCTCCCATGGTTATATAAGGTTAGAAGACCATGAGGCAGGGTGCCCCTGAAAAGGGCAAATCGTCTGAAAGGGCGAGACGCAAAGCCACCGGCCTAAGGCAAGAGGGCTACGGTAGCGGGGCTGCCAGGGGAGGTGAGAGATGCGCTACGGTTAGGATAAGGCAAGTGTCATCTTGAGGGGTGTGATGTGCACCATGTCACATGGGGTGCGCGAGAAGAAACGAGGCAAGGGAGTACACAGACCATATCAGGAGGTGTCAGATGAGAAAAAGAACGTTTGCAAGAATAACAGGGTTTCTGCTTGCCCTTCTACTCACTGCCACGGGAATCTCTTGGGCAAACAGCGGTTACAAGAACCCGGTAGAGGTGGATTGGCTGAACTTCACCGCTACCTTGACACAGCAAGGCACGGTGGAGATGCACTGGACCCCCTACAACAACACCGAAGACTTCCAATTCTACAAGGTGGTTCGTTCTACCACGAACCCCGATCCCGTCTATCCCGACGATGGTTACCTCAAGTACTTCGGAAACATAGATGCAGACTCCTACACAGACCAGCATCCTCCCCAGGGAACCGTCTATTACAGGGTGTGCGTCATCACCAAGAACAAAGACCGTTTCGTGAGCCACGTGGTCACCATAGAGAACCACGGTGCCCTCACACATATCAACCTAACGGCAAGGTACGTGGAGAGCGAGAAGAAGGTTCAACTTAACTGGAATGAGTATGAGGGTTCAGACTTCCTGGCATACAAGGTTTACCATGCCGACGAGGGCAGCGAGCACGGTGGTATCAATAAAGACTACTCCATCCAGTGCGTCGGTGAGAAGGAGTGGGAGCTTGTGGCCACCATCGACGACATCAGAAATACCAGCTTCGCAGACACCCAGGCCTTCGTGGAGGGCACCAACTTCTACAAGGTGGAGGTGGTATTAGAAGGTAACAGGCGAATATCGAGCAACGAGGCGGTGGTTAAGGTCACCTCTGAAGGCAATGGCAACAACGGAGGCAACCAGGAGTTCCACCTGTCCTTCACCCAGTCACCAAAGGGGATAGTGGATTGCTGCAATTGCACCATAACCTTCTCATGGAAGGCAACGGGGGGCTCTGGAAACTACAGGTACCAGTACCGCCTGGCAGGCTACCAGGACGACTCCTGGTCATCATGGGGCACCACCACAAGTGCATCGTACCAGAACCTTCCCCAGGGCAGCTACACCTTCATGGTCATCGGCGAGGACATGGACCAGAACAAGGTGACCGCAGCCCAGAAGACCTTCACGGTGCGCTGCGGGTCAGAGGGCAACGGGACCATACCTACTGCAGACATCTCGCTCTACGAGCACGACCTGCTGGGCAAGAGGGCCATCGACCTGAAGGTGACCACAAAGGGGGGCACCACAAGGAACACCGTTGACATCTACGTGGGTCTCGTTTACCCCAACGGCCACCTCAAGTGCCTGATACTTAACGAAAACGGCATAGTGCTCGGTCCGATGGACGCCCTTCAGCCCCTTCTCAGGAAGGTTGAGATGTTCGACATAAACGACCCAATCACCCTCTACACCTATGTGGTTCCAGACGATGCACCAAAGGGCCAATACCTTTGGGTGATGCTGTTCACCGACTCAGCAAAGACCTTCTTCAATCCCGACTGGATAATCTCGTACGACATGGAGAGCTTCTCGGTGAATTAAGAGAGATGCACCAGGCAGGGGAGGGATATTCGCCCTCCCCTTTTCTTACCCTTTACCCCTTGCAAAGGGGGACAAGGTGAATATAAGAGAATGCGCCGTTGGGGAGAGATGCCTCTCCTCTGGCGCCTGTAGCTCAGTAGGATAGAGCAGCGGACTTCTAATCCGCTGGTCGGGGGTTCGAATCCTCCCAGGCGCGCCATAAAAACGTGTGGTGAGTGTGGCTCAGTTGGTTAGAGCATCGGACTGTGGCTCCGAGGGTCGAGGGTTCAAATCCCTCCACTCACCCCAATCCTGATTCAATCTCACAAGAAGAGCATTTCTAAGCCAGGCCCTTGCGCCCTTCAACAGGTTGTGGTACCAACCTACATGTAACACTAAATGTAGAAGGAGGAGACGATGAGACGAGGATTCTTCCTCTTGTGGGTAGTGGTTATTGCGATCTTCACACTGTGGGGCATGGCAAGGGCAGAGAACCCTGTGTTCGAGGAGCCCATGGCAGGAAGCCAGTACCCACCTAAGGTTGCAATGGGAAACAACGGGGAGGTCGCTGTTGCCGGCACCATCACCAAGGAGTCTGGGGATAAAGACTGGAGCGTATTCCTCTACACCAAGGGTGCAGACGGCGAGTACAGCGTGTTCTGGCACAAGACCTACGACGGGGGCCACGACGACACCGTCTCGGCGGTGGCCATCACCCCCCTGGGAGAGGTGGTGGTGGTGGGAACCACCAATAACGGCAGGGACGACGACTGCCTGGTTGTGGTGTTCTCCAAAGACGGAGAGGTGAAGTGGCAGAGAAGCTACCCTGGTAGTCACAGCGACAAGGGAGTGGCAGTGGCGGTGAAAGGTGGTTCCAATGGAGAGGAGCTTATCGCCGTGGGCGCAATAACCAACAACGGCAGCAACGACGACCTGCTGCTCCTTCTCTACAACGGGCAGGGTGGAATGGCCTGGTCCAAGCCTGTAATCTACGACAGCGGCAAGAATGACAGCCTGGTGGGAATAGCCATAGCCCCCAAGGGAAACATCCTGGTGCTGGGCAACTCGGGGGAGGAAGATACCCGCCACTGGGTGTTGCTCAGCTACGAGAAGGATGGGGAGAAAGACTGGTCTAAAGAGGAGAGCGGAGATGGTGTAACAACGGCCACCCACCTCGCCCTGGATGAGAAGGGCAGGGCCCTTGTCTGCGGATTCACCAACGGTGGAGAGGGAAACGACTGGATAATGGTTGAGTACAGTTCATCAGGGGGGGTGTTCTGGAGGCAGTACTACCGGGGCGACCACGACGACAAGGCCCTCTGGGCTTCAGAGATACCGGGGTTGGGATGGGCCGTGGCTGGGGTCTCGTACGTCAGTAAAGACAACGGAAAAGACGGCCTGCTAATGGCACTATCCGACACCGGTTCCACCCTTTGGAGCAAGTGGGTATCAGGCGAGAACGACCAGGAACTCTTGCAGGTTAAGGGTGATCTCTCGGCCTCGGTGGTAGCAGTGGGAACCACAAACAACGGAAAGGACGACGACTGGTGGATAGGCCGTTACTCATTGTCAGGAAAAGAGGAGTGGAGTCAGTCATACGACGGGGGAGAGGGCGACGAGAACCCCGCAATGGCCATGGGAATGAGTGGGGATATGGCCCTTGTTGGAAACACCGGAGAAGACTGGAAGCTCATGGTGTTCGCACCCCGATACATGGTGGAGACCCTGGCCCAGAGCATCGTGGTCATTGCCCCAAAGGCACAGCCAGACCCCTTGAAAGGGGTGTTTCTGGGTGTGGGATACGTGGCAGGGCAGGGAGACAGCATCCAGTTCTCTGTTTCGCTACCGGTATTTGTTGACAATTCCA
>CAZQJB010000092.1:0-5929 GCA_964593115.1 uncultured Aquificales bacterium | reverse complement strand
GGAGAATAGGGTAAGGGAATCATGGCAAAGTCATAGCCTAATCCTGGGTCAATATCCTGGTGATATTCGATTGCCTCGTTGAAATCCTTGTCTGCTTCCGGATGGAAGTAAAATCTCATTTTTCAGATCTTTTCCAAACCTTGGCAAACACCTCTTCTCCAGAAATTGAAAGGGTCCCCCTCACAGCCTGCCTGGGGCCTTCTTGTCCAGGCCGCCGGGGGTTGCAAAAGGCAGGCATAGGGGTATCTATTACCCCCAATGAAGAGGGAACCGAGGAGAATGCCATGGATAAAAGAAGGTTCAAAAGGTTTCTACTCCTGCTGCTCTGTGTTCTGGGAGTGGAGTTTGCAATGTCAGGAGGAGGGTATGCAAAGGTGAATCTCGACGTGAAAGAGAAGACGCTTTCTAATGGCCTGAAGGTGCTGGTGTTAGAAGATCACTCTACCCCCACCGCCACCTTCCAGGTCTGGTACCGGGTGGGATCCCGTGACGAGGTTTACGGTAAGACCGGGATCTCGCACATGCTCGAGCACATGATGTTCAAAGGCACCCACAAGTACGGCCCAGGGGAGTTCTCGAACATCGTGGCGAGAAACGGGGGGGTTGAGAACGCCTTCACAAGCCGCGACTACACCGCCTACTTCGAGAACTGGGCCAGCGACCGCATCGAGGTGTCCATGAAACTCGAGTCTGACCGCATGAGCAACCTTCTTCTGGACGAGAAGGAGTTCGAGAAAGAGAAGCAGGTGGTTATGGAGGAGCGCCGCCTGCGCACCGAGGACGATCCCACCTCATTGTTGGTGGAGGAGCTATTTGCCACCGCCTACAAGGTGCACCCTTACCACTGGCCGGTTATCGGCTGGATGGGAGACATAGAGTCCTTCTCGGTGAAGGACCTAAGGTCCTACTACAACAGCTACTACGCCCCCAACAACGCCGTTGTCGTGGTGGTTGGCGACGTTGATGCACAAGACGTCTTCAGCAAGATGGAGAAATGGTTTGGCTCTATCCCCTCGCGCCCCGTGCCCCATCACCACATCACCCAAGAGCCTCCCCAGCGGGGTGAGAAAAGGGTCACCGTGGTGAGCAGCGAGGCGAGGCTTCCCTTCGTCATGCTGGCCTTCCACGTGCCCACGGTGGGTAGCAAGGACGAACATGCCCTCGAGGTGCTTGCCTCGGTGCTGGGTGACGGTAAGAGCAGCCGTATCTACAAGAGGTTTGTAAGGGAAGAGCGCTCGGCCCTCTTTGCAGGGGCCTACTACTCGAGGATGCGTGACAGCGGCCTTCTCTACTTCTACGTGGGTCTCTTGCCAGGCAAGGGGGTGGACGAGGTGGAGTCCCAGATCCTGCAGGAGATAGAGAGGGTGAAGAGAGAGGGTATAACCCAACAAGAGCTCGAAAAGGCCAAGAACCAGATCGAGGCGGGGTTCATCTACGGCCTCGACTCTAACTTCTACAGGGCCATGACCATAGGCCGCCTCGAGGTTACCGGCGTGGGTAACCGGTATCTTCAGACCTACGTGGATAACGTGAGAAAGGTGACCGCCCAGCAGGTGAAAGAGGTTGCCAACAGGTACTTCACCGAAGAGAACCGCACCTGGGGCGTGTTGCTTCCCGAGACCGGGGAGAAGGAACGATGAGGCGTATTACGGCTTTGATGTTGGGGCTATTGATGGTGTCAGGAGGGATTATGGGTTGCGTATCTGAGGAGGCTATGGTGGAGCCGGGAATGGGTGTGAGTGCCACCAATACCAGCCACCATGGTGGCGTGGTGCCAACGGTGTTCACCACCGGGAACGGCATGAGGGTCTGGATGGTGCAGAGAAGCTCCATCCCATTCGTGGTCTTCAAGTGGATATTCGATGCAGGCTCGGTTAGGGATCCCAAGGGAAAAGAGGGACTGGCCAACCTGGTCTCATCCATGCTCACCGAGGGCACAAAAAGCAGAAGTGCCCAGAAACTCTCTGAAGAGACCGACTTCATAGGGGCAGACCTTGGTGCCCATTGTGGAAAGGACTACTCGTCGGTGTCCCTCACCGTTCTGAAGAGCCAGTTAGAGAGGGGATTCGAGATCGCCGCCGACGTGCTGCAGAACGCCGCCTTTGAAGAGGGTGAGTTCAAGAGGGTGAAGGCAGAGATAGAGGGAGACATTCTGAAGGACGAGGAGGATCCCGGCACGGTGGCATCCAAGGCCTTCAACGAGATGGTCTTCAAAAACACCCCCTACCATCACCCGGTTAAGGGCTACCGGGAGAGCGTGGACAGCGTATCGAGAGACGAGGCTATGGGGTTCTACCGCCGTTACTACTGCCCCAACAACGCCATAATGGTGGTGGTGGGAGACATAACCCGTGGCGAGGTGGAAGAACTGATCGGCAAGTACCTCTCCTCGTGGGAGCAAGGCAGGGTTGAACCGCCTTCGGAGCCTCCCCTGCCCCCGCCTGAGAAGGGGCTGAAGGTGATCAAGAAGGAGGTCACCCAGGCCAACATCGTCATGGGCCACCTTGGGATAAGCCGTAGCAACCCCGACTTTGTTCCCCTCTACCTCTTCAACCAGATTCTGGGGGGAGGGGGGCTAACCTCCCGGCTCTTCAAGAAGATAAGGGAAGAGGGTGGATACTCTTACAGCGTTTACAGCTACGTGGATCCAAAGAGATGGCCTGGGGCCTTCCAGATCGTGCTTCAGACCAAGAACTCTTCGGCTGAGAAGGCCATTGCCGAGGTGAAGAGGGTGTTGAAGGACCTGTTAGACAAGGGGCCATCTGACCAGGAGGTGGAGGACGCAAAACGGTACCTTACCGGCAGTTTTCCCCTAAGAATAGACACCAACTCAGAAATAGCCAGCTACCTGGGATTTGCAGCCTTCTACAACCTTGGCACAGACTACCTCGAGAGATTTCCCGACATGATTCAAGGGGTTAGCAAAGAAGAGATGATGAAGGCGGCCAGGCGGCACATTCATCCCGACGAGTTGTTGACCGTGGTGGTGAAAGGTGAGCACGACCTTCCCGGGGCGCCGCCACCTGCAAGCACGAGAAAGGACTTTTAACCATGGATGCAGTGACGAAGACGGACATTAAAGAGCTTGAGCCCCTCTACAAGGGCAAGGTGAGGGACATCTACAGGGTGGACGATGAGACCATGCTCATGGTGGCCACAGACCGCATCTCGGCCTTCGACGTGGTGTTCAACGAGGGGATTCCAGGCAAGGGGGTTGTGCTCACCCGGGTCTCTAACAAGTGGTTCAGCATGATAGATTGGATTCCCAACCACCTCGTCTCCACCAGTCCCGTTGAGCAGTTGCCGTTCATGGCCCGTTACCCCGAGCTGGAGGGCAGGACGGTGCTTGTGAGAAGACTGAAGAGGCTGGATGTTGAGTGCGTGGCAAGGGGGTACCTCTTTGGCAGCGCCTGGAAGGAGTACAAGGAGACCGGCAGGGTTTGTGGGATAGAGCTGCCCCCGGGTATGAAGCAGGCCCAGCCTCTTCCCGAGCCCATATTCACCCCCGCCACCAAGGCCGAGTCTGGTCACGACGAGAACATCACCGCCGGTGAGTGCATCGAGCTTTTGGGAGACGAGTCCCTATTCAACAGGCTGAGGGACGAGAGCCTGAGAATCTACTCCACCGCCCATAAGCTTTTGAAAGAGAAAGGGATAGTGCTCTCTGACACCAAGTTCGAGTTTGGACTCGATGCCCAGGGCAACCTCTACCTCATCGACGAGGTGCTCACCCCTGACTCTTCCCGCTTCTGGGACGCCAGCCAGTACCAGGTGGGAACAAGTCCCCCCAACTTCGACAAGCAGTTCATCAGGGACTACCTTGAAACCCTGGACTGGGATAAGACGCCGCCCCCTCCTCCCCTGCCTGCCGAGGTTGTCCAGAAGACCATCGAGAGGTACAGGGCCATCGAGAGGATAATCCTGGAGCTGTAAGGCCGTGACAGCAACCACCATTGCCGAGAGACTGAGAAGGGTAGAAGGGCGAATCGCCCGGGCCGCCGAGAGGGCGGGGCGGGATCCTTCCGAGGTGATACTCGTTGCGGTTAGCAAGACCGTTGAGCCGGCCCGCATCAGGGAGGCGGTAGAGGCCGGGGTGAAGATACTGGGCGAGAACCGGGTACAGGAGGCGAGAGAGAAGATAGGTGAGCTTGGCAGAATAGCCCATTGGCACATGATAGGCCACCTGCAGAAGAACAAGGCCAAGTACGTGGCCAAGGACTTCGACATGCTACACTCCCTTGACGGTATTTCCCTTCTCGACGAGTTGTGCAAGAGGCTTTCAAAAGAGGGCAGGGAGGGGTTCCCAGTGCTCATCGAGGTTAAACTCTCGCCTGAAGAGACCAAGCACGGATGCGCCCCAGAAGAGGTGTTTGCCCTTGCCAGGGAGGCCGTGTCTCGGCCGCATGTGCACCTTTGCGGGTTGATGACCATTGCCCCTTACTCTGAGAACCCCGAGGATGCCAGGCCCTTCTTCAGGCGGCTGAGAGAGTTGAGAGACGAGCTGCAGCAAGGGTTGGGGGTGCACCTTCCCCATCTCTCCATGGGTATGTCAGGGGACTTCGAGGTGGCCATCGAGGAGGGGGCCACCCTGGTGAGAATAGGCACCGCCATCTTTGGCGAGAGGGTTTATGGCTGTAAGCTCGATTGAGCTTCTTTCGCAGCAGGTGCCAAGGTGGTAGGGTGTTGAACACCCCTTAGGGGAGTTGGGTCAAACCGTTGGGAGGGATACCAAGGTGAAATTGGACGAGCTTGAGGTCACAAAGGCGATATTCGAGGGATACACGGCTAACTTTGTTGAGTTCAGCCGTTGCGACGTGGCAATAGTGGGATCCGGTCCTGCCGGGTTGGTGTGTGCCTACTACCTGGCAAAGGGTGGTGCCAAGGTCTCCATCGTAGAGAAACGCCTCTCCATAGGTGGTGGTATCTGGGGTGGTGGGGCCATGTTCAACAAGGCAGTGGTTCAAGAAGAGGCCCGGGAGGTGCTTGACGAGATGGATGTACGCTACTCCCCCTACGCAGAGAAACCTGGCTACTACCTCGTTGACACCGTTGAGATGGCCTGTGCCCTTGGGCTCAGGGCGGTGCGTGCAGGTGCCAGGATATTCAACCTGTGGACCGCCGTTGACGTGAAGGTGACAGGTGAAGACGAGAGGGTCTGTGGCCTGGTTCTAAGCTGGACCCCTGTTGAGCTTTCTCACCTCATGGTGGATCCCATCACAGTGGAGGCCAAGTACGTGGTGGACGGCACAGGCCACGATGCAGAGATTGCGGCGGTGGTGAACCGCAAGCTGGGCAAGACGCTTAACACCCCCACGGGGAAGATAGTTGGAGAGCGTCCCATGTGGGCCGACGTGGGCGAAGAGATGGTGCCCGAAAACACCAGAGAGGTTTACCCGGGCCTCTTCGTAATAGGCATGGCTGCAACGGCGGCCTACGGCTCCCACAGGATGGGCCCCATATTTGGGGGCATGCTCCTCTCGGGCAGAAAGGCTGCCCGCGAGATACTGAAGAGGCTCAAAGGCTGAGAACGCTTGAATGAGGCGCCTACCCTTCAGGTTCCTGTTGGTGGGCAACAGGATGATGGTGAAGGACCGCTCTCTCTCACAGGTGCTCCAGGAGGCGGTTGAGGGCGGGGTTGATGCCTTTCTTCTGCGCGAGCCCGACCTTAGCGACTCGGTGCTCTACACGGTTGCCTCGCACAT
This sequence comes from uncultured Aquificales bacterium, assembly GCA_964593115.1. Classification (GTDB taxonomy): domain Bacteria; phylum Thermosulfidibacterota; class Thermosulfidibacteria; order Thermosulfidibacterales; family JALWSI01; genus JALWSI01. Next base: position 227 of record CAZQJB010000092.1, on the reverse strand, counting down.
GAGAGAGCTCACCGGCAGACTGGGCATAGGCTTTCTGGTCTCGAAAAGGGTGGATATCTGCCTGGCGGTGGGGGCAGACGGGGTGCACCTTAACGCCGACTCCATTCCTGTCACCCAGGCACGCAGGCTACTGGGAGAGAAGAGGCTAATAGGCTACTCGGCACATTCTCCTGACGAGGTTCCTGGGCTTGTGGAGCAGGGAGTGGACTATCTCACCCTGTCGCCTA
>CAZQJB010000091.1:0-5975 GCA_964593115.1 uncultured Aquificales bacterium | reverse complement strand
GCTATGCTGACAGAGAACAGCTCTCTACCTGCATCAAGATGCCTGCAGAGAAGAAAGGTGTTCCCTTGGTACACCCTTTCAAGGCCGCTCTCAGACCTCGACACCGTGGTGTTCGGCACCACGATGAGGTCCATATTTTCTTCAAGGGCTACTCTCACCTGGCCCTTCCAAAGGGGGTCCCTCAAGACCAGCCCTCCGCATCCTTTAACCACTCCCCCCTTGGTCACCGCCACGTGCCTGGCCTTTTCAGTAGAGAAGGCCAGAATCTCTCCGAAGCGCTCAGAGGGAAAGATGATGTTAAGCTCAACGGCAAAGTGGAAAGAGTCAACGGCATCGGCCATAACCTCGTAGCAGGCCAACAGCCCATCCTGGGTTAGCGAAAACTCCTTTGCAATCCACAGCCCGCCATCACCCAAGCTGCGGGAAAGGGTCATGCGCAGGGACCGGGAAAGCACCTGGTATTCGTAGGGGACACTCCATGGCTTAAGGGGCTCGTTGAGCTCTCCACTCTCAAGCGCTCTCTTTGAGGGTCTGGATAAGAGGTGATCCAGAAAAGAGCACTTCTGGTAAGGGTCGTAAACCACTTTGCCAGATCGTCCAACAGGCGAGTGGTGGATAGAGTTAACTCCATCACTCTCTTCACCGGACCCTTTGGCCGCCTCGAGGTGGTACCTCTCTGGGCGTCTGGTGAGCACGTTTGTCAGGCACTCTTCCCAGTCCAGCGAGCTCAGCTCAACCATGCACCCGCCCTGGGAGGGCTTGAAGGCGGCAAACAGGCCCTCGCCCTGCAAAAAGACCTCTGTCTCGCCGTCACAGTCAAGGTCACGGGTATGAATAGCAGGGGCATCATGTGAACATAGCCCCTGGGCCGCAAGCAACTCTCTCCACAATGCCCTTCGCAGATGAGGCGCATAGAGCCCACCAAACACCCCGTGCCAGTAGGCATCGTTGCACTGGGCCCGGTAAAGGTGCCTTCTGGCGTCATCTTTCAGGGGAGACGGATGGATTCTGTTAACCGCCTTGCTCACCCAGAGCCCCCTCTTGTGAAGCCAGTTCGACTCGGGATACCTGACCAAAAAGTTCTTCCAGGTGCCCCCCCTCAAGAAGAGCGAGGCGTTCTCGTCATTAAGCCCCTTCTTCAATGCCTCGAGTCTCAATGCCGCTTTGGGGGGCAATGCCCACTCCCCCATCTCGGGGTACGAGACCGATGGCAGGTAAACCCTGCCTGATGGTCTGCTACTGGCAAGGTAGTCACCGAAGCCCATTGGGCTAACGCTTCCGTTCTCTAAAAAGTCAAAAAACCTCTCGAGCCATCCCCTGCCGTAAACCCAGCCATGGGTGCCGGGCCACAGGCCAAACTTCTCCCCGTCGTCAAAAAGGGTGTGGGCGGTACCGGGTTCAAGGCCCATCAAGCCTTTCTTGACCAACTCGATCTTCTTGAATGGAACGAGGTAGCGAAGTGCTTTCTTTATGGGAAAGACCGCCAAGGTGCTTCCCTCGTGCTCGGTTAGGAAGTATCCGTGTATCCTCTCACGCTCCACCCCGGCACAAAGCAGGTGGTGATCGTCCACCACCACGTACTCCATGCCTGCCTTCACAAGCTCTGTGACTATCTGTTGCTCCCACACCCTCTCGGTCAGCCACACCCCCTTGGGCTCCACCCCGAAGAGGCGCACCACCCACTCCTTGGCCATCTCCATCTGTCCCAACCTGTCCCAGCTTGGAATGGATGGCAGCACGGGCTCGTACATCCCGCTAACAAGCACCTCTAACTGTCCCCTCTCCACCATACCCCCTAAAAGCTCAAGTGTCTGGTGTTCACGGTTCTCCATCCACTCAAGCAGGGGGCCAGAGAAGTGGACGGCAAAGGGCACCTCGTATCCAGAGGCCACGCGAAGAAACGGCAGGTAGCTCCGCTTAAAGGCATACTCCACCACGCCCTCGAAGTTGCCCACGGGCTGGTGACAATGGATCCCGAAGAGAAGGATGGGGACGTTAATCATCCTCCATCACCCTTCTCAGTAACTCCCCTATCCCCTCAAGGTACTCCAGGGCCTCGCCTCTGTCAGTGGAGTATGCCCATAGATTGAACTCTGCTCTCTCCTGGTGGGGCATGGCAAGCACCCACCCCCTCTCTTTGAACACCTTCACCCCGTCCTCCAAGGACCTGCGAAGGTGCTGGGTCTCTTCAATCAACCTTCTCATCAAGAGGCCCTTCTTCTCCATGGGCACCGCCACTGAGCCCTCAACGAGGTGAAACCTGGGCCTCTTTTCCCAAATGCGGGGCAAAGAGATGTTCTTCTGGGCAATCAACTCGAGCAGCCAGAGTGCAGAGAAGATGGCATCTGGAAAGGGTTGATGGGCACACACAATGGGAGCGGCCTGGCAGTGAAGCCCCAAAGCACCTCCCACCTGGGCGAGCCCGGTGGTGAACCTGCCGATATGATGAAAAGAACGGCTCACCCTCCACCCCTTCTCCCTAAGGAGCCCCTCAACGGCATCAGGGGCGGTCACCGGAAGCATCACCAGGTCTCCCTGGCACCAGGGCTGGCCTCCCGGCCCGGGCAGCATCATGGCCACCAATGTGACCAGGTCCACCCCCCGGTAGATCGTCCCCATGCTGTCTGCCAGCGCCAGGTCGTCCCCCAGGGGAGAGATGGAAAACCCTAAATGGGCTTCTGCACCCTGCACTATGCTGCCCAGGGTGGGAAGCCACTCTTCAATCTCGTCTCTACCCATGGGTGCCCTGCCCTCTGAACCCGGGTTTATCTCAACCACATCCACCCCAAGCTCCGAGAGCATACCGGACAACACTGTGCCTGCCGTGCCGTGGCAGAAGTCGGCCACAATCCTGAAACGGGCATCGGATATGCCGCTGGTGTCAAGGGCCCTCAAAACCCCTTCGCGGTAAAACCCCTGCAGAAAAGGCAACCGAGAGATGTAACCGGTCTCACCGTGGTGAACCCGCCTGAAGCCCTCCCTTGCGAAGAGGCGCTCTATCCCCTTCTCACCACCGGCAGAGAGTTCCAGCCCCTCCCTTTGGAAGAACCTTATCCTGGTGGTGAGAGGAGACTCACCGTCCTGGCAGAAGAAGACACCCCCCTCTTCGCCAAAGGTCTGTAGCTTGTACCTCAAAAGGGGAAGGGGGCTCACCTCGAGATCCCTCACCTCGACCCCTGTGGAGAGCACACCTCCCACGAAGGCCCTTTTGAGCATCCGGGATGCCTTAGAAAAGTCCCTGGCCACAAGCACCCTGCACCCCTTGGGCAGGGAGGAGCCATAGGCCACCCCTATCTTGGTGACCAGCTCAGGTGTCAGCTCCACGTTGGTCAACCCCGTTATGGAGGCGTTCTCGAACAGGTGATCCCTCCAACGCTCTCCCCAGATTAGGTTGTGCGAGAGCACCGCGTGGGCATCCACCTTTTTGTTCGGCCACACCTTCACCCCCGCCTTCAAGACAGACCCCTCACCAACGGTGGAACCCTCGGCCACCACGCACTCCTCCTCAAGGGTTGCACCGCTGCCAATCTCCACCTGGGAGCAGACCACGGAACCAGAGACCACTGCGCCCTCACCAATCACCACCTGGTCCCACACCACAGAGCCAGACACCTCGCACCAACCACCAATAACCACCCTATCCCCCAGCACCGAGTTCCTTATTCTTGCACCGGAGCCTATTTGCACCCCCCTGCCCAGAACCACCCTGCCTTCAAAGTGGACACCAGGGGGAATGACGCTATCTCCGTCAATCCATACCTTGGCCTGTGGGGTGTCGAGCAGAAGATTGCCACGGGGTTCCACCTCGATTCTCTCAAGCCAGAAGTCCCTGTGGGCCGCCAGGTAAGAGTGGGGGTCTCCCACGTCACGCCAATGGCCATTCAAGGTGTGGCCGTAAAGGGGTGCCCCCTGGTCTAAAAGCGTGGGAAAAAGGTCTTTGCTGAAGTCAAAGGGGGTGTCTGGTGGTATCTTTTGAAGCACCTGGGGCTCTATAACGTAGATGCCGGCGTTCACCTTGTCGCTGAACACCTCTGACCAGCCCGGTTTTTCAAGAAAGCGCTCTATTCTGCCATCATGGTCGGTCACCACCACGCCGAATTGTAAGGGATTGGGCACCGAGACCAGGCCTATGGTGACAGCCGCCCCACTCTTCCTGTGAAACTCCACCAACCCGGACAGGTCCACATCGGTCACCAGGTCACCCGAGATTACGAGAAAGGTGGAGTCGAGCCAGCGAGAGGCGGCCTTCACGGCACCTGCGGTTCCAAGGTCAACCTGCGGGGTCACGTAATCCATCTCAACCCCGAAGGCAGAGCCATCGCCGAAATATCCCGAGATAACCTCGGGATTGAAGTGGAGCAGAGAGACCGCCTGCAGGAATCCGTGCATTCTCAACAGCGACACCACGTGCTCCATGATGGGACGGTTCACAAGGGGCAACATGGGCTTGGGTAAAGACGAGGTGAGGGGGCGTATGCGGGTGCCAAAACCACCTGCCATTAGCACCGCCTTCACGGGCCCATCACTCCTTGCCGTACTTCTTGAGAAGTCTCCTGATCTCCCCTTTAAGCTCGCTAAGATTAGACGATTTTATGACATACGAATCCGCCAGCCACGAAGAGAAGTCGTCTTGGTAAGAGGAGTAGGCGCTGCAGAGGATAACGGGCAGGTTCTTTCTCTCTTTAACGATATGCTGAAGGGCCTCTAAACCACTCATCTTTTTCATCTTGATGTCAAGAACAACAAGGTCAACATCCTCGTTTTCGAGCAGTTCCAGGGCCTCCTCACCGCTGGCGGCAAGAAGCACCTCGTAACCCTCGTCCTCAAGCTCCTTCTCGTAGAGAAGCCTTATGCTCTCGCTGTCGTCAACAAGCAACAACCTGGCCATCAACCCCTCCCTTAGCTCCAGTTTTAGGCAAAGGGTATCACCACAGTGGCGCCATGTGAATAGTCACAAACCAAACAGGTAGAGCAGCCATTGACAAAATAGTTACGCGGTACATATTACCGTGAGGGGCTACACCATCACAATAAAGAAGGAGGCGGAAACTGTGGGCAACCAGATAAAAACGGTGGTATTTCTCGGGGCACTGACAGGGCTCTTCGTTCTGATTGGCGACGCCATAGGAGGGAAGGGGGGCATGGTTCTGGCCTTCGGGTTCGCCTGTCTCATGAACTTCGGGGCATACTGGTTCAGCGACAAGATAGTGCTCTCGATGTACAAGGCAAAACCCGTCACAGAGGACGAGGCCCCCCAGCTATACTCCCTGGTGAAAACCCTGGCCGAACGGGCAGGGCTTCCAATGCCAAGGGTTTACATCATTCCCACCGAAACCCCAAATGCCTTTGCAACGGGAAGAGACCCGGAACACGCGGCGGTGGCAGTGACCCAGGGCATACTGAAACTGCTCACCCCCGAAGAGCTCATGGGTGTCCTGGGACACGAGCTGGCACACGTGAAGCACAGGGACATCCTTATCCAGAGCGTGGCCGCCACAGTGGCAGGCGCCATCACCATGCTGGCAAGGTTCGGACAGATCGCCCTCTTGTTCGGCGGGGGAGACGACGAAGACGGCGGAGGATGGGGCGCACTGCTGCTGCTCATACTGGCCCCCATAGCGGCCCTGCTGATACAGATGGCCATATCACGCTCCCGGGAATACCTGGCGGACAAGGGTGGGGCAGAGTTCGCGGGCAACCCCCTATACCTTGCCAGCGCACTACAGAAGTTAGAGGCCGGGGTGGCTCAAAGGCCCCTGGAGGAGGGCGACGCCGTAACCGCCCACATGTTCATAGTTAATCCGTTCAAGGGCAAGTCATTGATGAGCCTCTTCTCTACCCACCCGCCCACGGCAGAGAGAATAAAGAGGCTAAAGGAGATGGCAGCACAGGCAGCCTGAGTTCCTGGTTGACTACCACCAGGGCCACCAATGCCCCGGTTATGCCCTTGCGAAGGTGGGGAGATCGCTGTAAGG
>CAZQJB010000090.1:0-6091 GCA_964593115.1 uncultured Aquificales bacterium | reverse complement strand
AGGGCCAAACAGCTTGGAAGCTGGGACGGTTTTCTGGTGCCCTATCCCTTTTCCCGAGTCGTGGTAGTCTATGGAAACCCCAGAATCGTACCCCCAGACGCAGACGTGGAAAGAGAGAGGATATGGCTTCAAGAGGAGCTCATGAGGCTCACCGAGACGGCAGAGGGGCTCGCCAGTGAGAACAGGTGAAGATATCCTCGAGATCAGGGCCCTGGTCTTGAGAGAAATAAGGGATTTTTTCGACTCCCAGGGATACATCGAGGTGTTCACCTCTCCCCTTTTGAAACACCCCAACCTGGATCCCAACATAGGGGTGTTCAAGGTAGAGAACCACCCACTCTACCTGCACACCTCACCTGAGTATCCCATGAAAAAGCTACTGGCCCTGCAGCGCCGCAGCATCTACCAACTGGCCCCTGTATTCAGGGACGAGGCAGAAGACCCCCGCCATCGTAAAAGCTTTCTCATGCTTGAGTGGTACGGGGTGAACCACACCTACCTGAGGCTGATGGAAGAGGCAGAAGGGCTTATCACCCACCTTGCGGAGGTATGCGGTCAAGGGAACACCGTGAACAGGTTGGACACCACCATAGACCTGACCCCACCCTGGCCCAGGATTAAGGTGGCAGAGGCCTTCATGAAATGGGCAGGGGTGGAAATAGATGGGCTGAGAAACGAGTCTGGCCAGAGGGCCGTATTCGAAGAGAAGGGGCTCTCTTTTTATCCAGGCGACCCCTGGGAGACCAGGTTCAACATGCTATTTGTCCACTGCGTGGAGCCCAGGATACGGGAACTTGGCAAGCCGGTATTTCTCTACGACTACCCGGTTGAGGTGGGACTGATGGCGGCCTCTCATCCCGAAAACCCCACCCTGGTACAAAGGGTAGAGCTATTTGCGGGAGACCTGGAGCTAATGAACGGGTACACCGAGCTAACCGACCCTGCTGAGCAGCTTAGAAGGTGGAAAGAGCAACAGTCCATCCCTATTGAAGGAGATTTAGGTGGAGAACCTGGAATGGTAGAGAAAGGGGATGTAGGGGTGGACCGGGAACTGCTGGATGCCCTGCCCCACCTGGGACTGGTGGCCGGTGCGGCCCTGGGGGTGGAGAGGCTCTTGATGCTGCTTTTAGATGCAGAAGATATATCTCAGGTGTCGCTATCTGAATAGACCCCGATCCCCCGCAGCTTCTGGTAACGTTCTTCTAACAGTTGCTCCACGGGCCTGGCCATTAGCTCCCTCAGGTTTCTCCTGATGGCCCTCTTAACTATGGAGACCGCTCTTTGTGGATCCCTGTGGGCCCCTCCCAAGGGCTCCTTCACTATCTCGTCTATTATTCCCAGCCCCATGAGGTCGGTTGCGGTAACCTTCATTGCCTCGGCAGCCTGGGGTGCCTTCTCGGCGGTGCGCCAGAGGATAGAGGCGCAACCCTCGGGAGAGATAACAGCATAGATGGCGTTCTCTTGCATCAAGAGCCTGTCTCCCACGCTCAGGGCCAAGGCCCCCCCGCTGCCGCCCTCTCCGGTGATGCATACCACTATGGGCACCCTTAGCCTCGACATCTCGTAAAGGTTCAGGGCTATGGCCTCTGACTGGCCCCTCTCTTCTCCCCCTATCCCTGGGTAGGCCCCGGGGGTGTCAACGAAGGTGATCACCGGAAACCCAAACTTCTCAGCTATCTTCATAACCCTTAGGGCCTTGCGGTATCCCTCGGGATGGGGCATGCCAAAGTTGCGCTCAATGTTCTCCCTGGTGCCCCTGCCCTTCTGGTGGCCAATGCAGGCCACTGTGAACCTGCCCTCGAACTTGCCCAACCCAGCCACTATGGAGCGGTCGTCCCTGAAACGCCTGTCGCCTCTCAGTTCAACGAAGTCGGTTATGAATCCCCTTATGTAGTCCAAGGTGTAGGGACGCTGGGGGTGGCGTGCCACCTGAACCCTCTCCCAGGGGGATAGCTTGCTGTAGGTGTCCCTGATCATGCGTTTGAGCTTCTTTGTGAGCTTTTGGGTCTCCTCGTTCACGTTTATCCGGCTTCCCTCTCCAATGGTGCGAAGCTCCATTATCTTCTGTTCCATCTCCACGATGGGGCGTTCAAAATCGAGCACGAACTGCTGTGGCATACTCAATTCTCCTTCAACAGTCTTACCCCCTCAAGGCCCGCCTCTTCACTGGCAAACCTGTTGAACTCCTTCTCTAACAACCCGGGATTCACCCAGAAATCCTTCAAGGCCTCGATAACGGCCCTGTAGTCGCCCTTTCTCTCGAACACCAGCCTCAGGGGAACATTACCCCTGCAGACCGATGCCATGTCGAATAGTCTAACCACCAGATCGCCGTTGCCCTCCCACATGTCCAAATCTACCACGAAACTCAAAGAAGATGGAAGTGCCTCGAAGTGGAGCCTGCCCATGGCCTCGCCCAGAGGCATCATCTCTTCGGCAAGCACCTTGTTTGTGCCCTCAGACGCGCTGTCCGAGTCCACCCTTCCCCGCACAACAAAGGGCTCTTCGCTGACGCTAAGGGGGAGTTCCACCTCCCTGTAGAGAGAAGGGAAGACCACCACCTCTACGGAGGCAGAGGTGTCCTCGAGTTGCACTATGGCCATGCGCTCCTTCTTCTTGGTGGAGAGCTCCTTCTTCTTGGCCACAACGCCACAGATCACCACCTCGGTACCATCCTGCATCTGGTGCACCCTCTCTATGGTTAGCTCTGTCACCTCCCTAGCCTTTTCGGCGTACATCTCCATGGGATGGGAGGTTACGTAGAAACCCAGGGCCTCTTTGTCCATCTCCAGAAGCTCCTTCTGGCTAAGGGGCGGCACCTGGGGATACCACTCTGGCATGGGAGAAGCGTCGCCGCCAGCCATCTCGAACAGCGAGACCTGGCCCCTTCTTCCAGCCTTGTTTCTTCGGTTACCTTCCTCCATAGCCTTTTCCAAAGCCCCAAGCAGAACGTGCCTCTCTTTGCCGGTAGAGTCGAAGGCCCCGGCCTTGATTAGGCTTTCAAGGGCCTTGCGGTTCACCTTGTGCAGGTCAACCCGCCTGCAGAAGTCGTAGAGTGACTTGAAAGGACCCTTGGCCCTCCTCTCTGACACTATGCTCTCAACCGCCGCCTCTCCCACGTTCTTTATGGCTGCAAGGCCAAACCTCAGGGAGTTTCCCTTCACCGAGAAGGTGACGTCACTGTCGTTGATGTCAGGGGGCAGCACCTCTATGCCCATCTCGGCGCACTCCTTGATGTATTTGTAGATCTTGTCGGTATTGGCCATGTCACCGGAGATGAGGGCCGCCATGAACGCCACGGGGTGATGGGCCTTCATGTACGCAGTCTGGTAAGCGATCATGGCGTAGGCGGCAGAGTGCGATTTGTTGAAACCGTAACCGGCAAACTTCTCCATCAGGTTGAATATCTCTTCGGCCTTCTCTTTTGGAACCCCGTTCTTCAGGGCCCCATCCACGAACCTCGAGCGCTCCTTCTGCATCAACTCGGGCTTCTTCTTTCCCATGGCCTTGCGTAGCAGGTCCGCCTGCCCCATGGAGTACCCCCCAAGGGTGACGGCTATCTGCATCACCTGCTCCTGGTAGAGTATGATGCCGTAGGTCTCCTTCAGTATGGGCTCAAGCTGTGGAAGGGGATAACTCACCTCCACCCTGCCATGACGCCGGTTGATGTAGTCGTCCACCATGCCGCTCTCCAGGGGGCCAGGTCGGTAAAGGGCCACCAGGGCGATGATGTCCTCGAAGCGGGAGGGCTGCATCTTCTTGATGAGTTCCCTCATCCCCGAGCTCTCCAGCTGGAACACCCCTGTGGTCTGGCCTGTGCAGAGAAGGTTGAAGGTCTTCTCGTCGTCAAGGGGAAGGTGGTCAAGGTCTATGCGCTCAACATCCTTGTAGCGCTCGGCCAGCCTCACTGCCATGTCGAGTATGGTCAAGGTCTTGAGGCCAAGCAGGTCCATCTTTAGCAGTCCCAGCTCCTCAACCTCGTCCTTTGCGTACTGGGTCACCACATCGTTGGAGTTCTTGTCAGAGGCCCGGTAGAGGGGGAGATACTCTGTCAATGGATCGGGGGTGATCACCACTCCGGCGGCGTGGGTGGAGGCATGGCGGTACAGCCCCTCCAGTTTCTGGGCTATCTCGATAAGCCTCTTCACCTCGGGCCTCTGGTCCATGAGCTCCCTCAGCCTGGGCTGCTGTCTAAGGGCCTCCTTGATGGTGATGGAGAGGGTGGGGGGAATCAGCTTTGCAATGGTGTCAACCTCACCGTAGGGTAGGTTGAGTGCCCGTCCCACGTCTCTCACCACCGCCCTGGCAGAGAGGGTACCAAAGGTGATGATCTTTGCCACGTTCTCTTCACCGTAGAGCCTGCGCACGTGCTCCACCACCTCGTCGCGGCGGTTCATGCAGATGTCAACGTCGATGTCGGGCATGGAGACCCGCTCGGGGTTTAAGAACCGCTCAAAGAGCAGATGGTAACGCAAGGGGTCTATGGAGGTGATCCCCAGGGAGTAGGAGACCAGGCTGCCTGCCGCCGAGCCCCTGCCCGGACCCACGGGGATACCGTTTCTCTTTGCGTAGTCTATGAACTCCCATACGATGAGAAAATAGCCCGAGAAACCCATCTCGTTGATGATTGCCAGCTCTTTGGAAAGGCGATCACGGTACTCCCCAAATGGTATGGCCGGATCCAGCTCCCCCGCCTCCCTGCGGCTTTCAAGGCCATTAATGGCAAGCTCCTCCAGGTAGCCGTGCAATGTGTATCCCGAGGGCACCTTGTACCTGGGCAGTTTGTACTGGTGCATCTTGAACTCGAAGTTGCACCTGTTGGCAATCTCAACGGTGTTCTTAACCGCCTCGTCCAGTCCCTCGAACAGCTCCGCCACCTCGGCAGGGGAGCGCAGGTAGAGCTGGTTTGTGGACATGCGCATGCGATCCGTATCTTCAACGTGCTTCCCGGTCTGGATGCAGAGAAGCACGTCGTGGGCCTCTGCATCCTCGGGGTCGAGATAGTGGCAGTCGTTGGTGGCAACCAGGGGCAGTCCCACCTCGTTGGCGATGGATACCAGGTGTGTGTTCACCTCCTCCTGCTCTTCAAGGCCGTTCTTCTGCAGCTCGATGTAGAAGTTGCCCTCGCCGAATATGCGGGCGTATTCCTGGGCCCTTCTTTTGGCCTTGTCGTAGTTGTTGTGGCGAACGAGCCAGGCAATCTCCCCTTTCAGACAGGCAGAGAGACCTATTAGCCCCTCGCTGTGCTGGGCAAGCAGCTCTCTGTCAATGCGGGGTTTGTAGTAGAACCCCTCAAGGTAGGCAGCAGAGGTGAGCTTAACCAGGTTCTTGTAACCAGTCTCGTCTCTCACGAGGAGAACCAGGTGGTAGGCGGCATCAGACAGGCCCCTGTGGGAGCTCTTCTCTAACCTCGACTTGGGTGCCACGTAGGTCTCGCAGCCTATTATGGGGTGAATTCCCGCCGCCTTGGCCCTCTTGTAGAAATCCACGGCCCCAAACATGTTGCCGTGGTCGGTAATGGCAAGCGACTGAAATCCCAGCTCCTTTGCCCTGGGAAACAGTCTTGAAAGGTGAATACCGCCGTCAAGCAGGCTGTACTGAGTATGCAGGTGCAGGTGAACGAAACCAGGGGTCATAGCGTCTCCCTTTCTCGGTAATAGAGTCTAACCTATTGGATACCTTGGCCAAGGCGAGAGCGGAATCCCGCCACCGCCTTCCCGGGCTCCATACCGTCCAATTTAGCCGTGGGCGAAAAGTGGGTCAACCGCCCAAGCGAAGGGAGAGGAGAGAACCCTTGCCTCCACCAACATCGCCAAATAAAAGGGCCAAATCACGCACAGCGAGAAGAAAGGCGGTAGATGAAAAATAGAAGAAGGATCTACATTGCAGGAACCGGGTCTTACGTGCCTGAAAGGGTGTTGACCAACACCGATTTAGAAAAAATAGTGGACACCTCTGACCAGTGGATAGAGAGCCGCACGGGGATGAAGGAGAGACGAATAGCGGCCCCCACACAGGCAACCTCTGACCTTGCCGCAAAGGCCGCCCTAAGGGCCATAGAGGACGCCAAGGTGAGTCCCGAAGAGATAGA
>CAZQJB010000089.1:5488-6131 GCA_964593115.1 uncultured Aquificales bacterium | reverse complement strand
TACTCTATTGAGGAGCAGGTCACGAACACCGCCACCCACGAGATAGGCCAAAAACCCGTGTTTTATCAGCCGATACGCCACTTTGAGGGCGTCGGTATCAATATCCTGCCTGGATATGCAGTGCCTCTCCCTTGGGATCACGAGGGGTGAATCATCCATCTCGAATACGTTAGTTCACAAACAGTTTCTTGTACTGGTCCATGTTCTCCAGTATGGTTCCCAGCCCCATCACAACGCTCAGAAGCGGTTCCCTGGGCACCACCACCTCTATGTTCAACCGCTCTTCGATAAGCTCTCCCAGGCCTGTAAGCAACGCCCCGCCCCCCGTCAGGGTGAGGCCTCTCTCTGCTATGTCGGTTATCAGCTCGTGGCTGCTCTGGTCAAAGGTCTTTCTTATAGAGCCGATAACAGCGTCTACCGGCTCTTTTATCGCCTCGGCCACCTCTTTCTGGGTGATAGTTATCTCCTTCAAGCCTCCAGAGTAGATGTCGCGACCGCTCACCGTGGTGTTCACTATATCTGCGTCCTCCATGGGATAGGCGGCCCCTATCTCTATCTTGATCCTCTCTGCCTCTATCAGCCCTATTCCCACCCCGTGCTTGTTTCTTATGTAATCCACTATTGCCTGGTCTATCTTGTCTCC
>CAZQJB010000089.1:0-5478 GCA_964593115.1 uncultured Aquificales bacterium | reverse complement strand
GTCGTTGATGCTTAAACCAAACTGAGCTGTACCGGTCTTGCAGGCTATGGCCCCCATCGAGATGATCGCCACCTCTGTGGTGCCACCTCCAACGTCAACCACCATCACTCCCCTGCTCTCTTCTACAGGCAATCCGCAGCCTATTGCCGCCGCCATGGGCTCTTCCACCAGGTCCACGCTGCGGGCACCGCACATGTGAGCGGTCTCTATCACCGCCTTCTTCTCAACGTTTGTTATTCCCGAGGACACGCCCACAAGGAACCGGGGGCCCACTATGCGCCTTTGCACCATCACCATGTTCGAGAATGCCTTAAGCATGGCACAGGTGGTCTCAGAGTCGGTTATCACGCCATCCTTTAAGGGACGTGACACCCTCATCTCGCTCCCCGTACGGCCCCAGAGCTCTTTCGCCTTCTGACCCACCACCACCTCTTTTCCATCGGTACTGAAGGCGACGTAAGACGGCTCGTTGAGCACCACACCTTCGCCGAGCAGGTAGAAGAGAACGTTGGCTGTGCCAAGGTCTATGGCTATACTCTTTCCCAGCCCGCCAATGGAGAACCTTTTGAAGATGCCGCCTATGGAGAACCCCATCTTGTGCTACCTGAAAGAGAAGAGCTTGGACGACGAAGAGAAGGCCCTTCCAGTCTTCTCTATTATCTCCTCGACGCTCTTGACGTCTATCGGATAGGTGAAACCGCTTATCTCCAATGCAGACGAGAGCACCTTTCCCTTCCAGCGAGACTGAAAGCCCTCGGTGGCCCGCTTCACGGTGCTCAGGTAGCTACTCACCCTGTCGGGCTCAAGCCCCAGCTTCATCAAGAGAAACCCGTTTGCACGCACGGGCCATACCCTGACACCCTCTTCGTAGTCCGACAGAAAGAGGCCAAGGTCCATCACATAGTGGTTGCCCGCAACTATCCCGTGGCGCTTGTCCAGTTGGGGCAGGTCTTTCACCTTGCAGGCCACGAAGAGTATAGATTCCCCCTCTTGCCACGACTCCTGGAGTATCCTTGGAAGCTCTTCTGCCATCTCCTCTAAGGCGAGCAGGGATGAGCTCTTCATCTCGAGCCTGAGCTCTTCGTTGGCCCTTATGCTTTTCAACACACCCTCGCACAGCTTGACCAGGGCGTTGGCAAGGTCACCTATGCTCTCGTCGAAGAAGCCAGACTCCCGGCTAACCAGCATAAGGGTCATGCGTTTTCCCGCTTTGCCCCTTACGGGCACCACGGCGAACGAGCCCTTCTCGAACACCAGGTGGGTCTCGTTGGGAAAGGGAAGGCCGCTGCCGTCGTCTTTTATCAACAGCCTGTTCTGCTTTGGTAGCCAGTTCAAAAGGCCCTCCATCTTGGCCACATTGCTTCGGGATATGCCTGACACCAGAACGGGGGTTGGCTCCTTCGACAACGAGCTCTCCACCAGCACCCCCCAGTCAACCTTCCATCCAGCAAGCACCTTGCTGAATGCCTGCTGTAACTCCTCCATCTCCGTTGGCATGGGAGAGAACTGCCTGGTGAGCATGTCTAAGAGCATCTGGTATTTTCTCGATGCTATCCTGCCCTCTTTGGTGAGCCTGGCCCGGGAGAGCAGGTATTCCACAGAGCGGCCGAACTGTTTGAATATCTTCTGCTCCCTCTCGTTGAAAAAGAACTTCTCTTTGCTGTCGGCCACCAGCATAGCCGAGCCCCCCATGAGGTTTGGCAGCATCACCATGGCCTTTATCTCTTCGTCCTTCGAGTAGTATGGCACCGGGTATGGTTCTTGGTCGAACCTGTCGTAAAGCGTGAACTCCCTGTTCTTCACCGCCAGGGCCAGTATACCGCTCTCCTCCAGGGGCAACACGAAATCCTCGGCGAAGTTCCTGCTCAACGAGTAGTGGTAGATAAGTCCCACCTTCCCCTTCTGCACCCAGAACAGGGCCACGCTGAAGGCGTTCATCACCTCTCCAGCCAGCCTTATTGTGTGTTCAAGCTCTTCCCTAAGTTCCATTGTGCCTCCGCTAATTCCCGGGCCCCTTGACGGGGGTTATCTTCATCTAAAGCCCCTGGCATATTCTGTCAACGAGTGTGCCAGTAATGGCCCTTGAAACCCAACCCTGTCCTGTCTTAGTGTATGACCATGAGGCGAATAAGAAAGGTGTTGGCGGTTCTCGGGGTTGGGATGTGGTGTCTCGCTCTCTTCACCACGGGCAAGGCGGGGGCCATCACCCTGTCACAGGCGGTGAACCAGGGGCTTAAAAACAACCACCTTCTCAAGGCCGCCACCATGAAGACCCTGGCCCAGAAAGAGGATTACCTGGCCCAGAGGGGAACCCTCTTTCCATCGCTCTGGTTCTACGAAGAGGCGAGCCGCTCCAACAACCCTCCATTCGTGTGGATGACCAAGATGAGCAGGCACGACGTGGACCAGTCCATGATGAACATGAAGGGTTTCAACGAGCCACCTGAGACCACCAACTACGAGTCCAAGTTCAGCCTCACCTATCCCCTCTTCCACGGGGGCTCCCTGCTGCACGCCACCAAGGCAAAGAAGGCCATGTGGGCGGCCAGGCAGGGTGAGTTGGACATGAGGCGAGAGGCCCTGGCCTTCAAGGTGGTTAGGGCATACGTGGGGCTGCTGTTGGCCAAGGCCGAGGAGGACGCGGCCCGAAGGGCAGTGGAGACGGCGAGGCGCCACGTTGAGCAGGCCAAAAACCGTTACAGGGCAGGCACGGCCCTGCGCTCCGATGTGCTGCAGGCAAAGGTGTTTCTGGCCAAGATGAATGACCGTCTTGCCAGGGCGGTGAAGAACAGAGAGGTGGCCGCCTTGAGGCTACAGTTAGAGATGGGATGCGGCATGAGGGGCAACCCCCCCACTGCATCGGATGGGCTCGAAACCATCTACCAGCGTTGGAGCAGGGTCAGCCTCAACCAGGACGAGTTGAAGAGCTCTGCAATGAGCAGAGGTGACCTGAAGGCCGTACAGATGGCGACCCTGTCGGCAATCCACATGGAGAAGGCGGCAAGGGGCGAATATCTTCCCTCCATAGACCTGATGGCATCGGCCCAGTGGAACGGGCACACCGCCCCCTTCGACAGCGATGCATCGAGCTGGATGATCGGTGGCAGGTTATCGTTCAACCTGTTCGACGGTTTCCAAAGGCGCCACAAGGTGGCCAAAAGCAGGGCCTTTCGCATGGAGTACGAGGAGAAGCTTGCCCGCAAGGAAGAAGAGGTGGCCTTCGAAGTTAGGTCTGGCCTTCTCGCTCTCAAAGAGGCGAGACAAAGGGTGAGTGCTGCGAGGGAGAGCGTTGCCCAGGCCGAAGAGGCATTGAGGGTTGTTGAGAAACGCTACGACAACGGCCTTGCAACAGTGGTGGTGTTAAACGACACCCAGACCGCCCTGGAGGATGCTAAAGTGCTAAAGCTCAGCGCCATGCACGACTACCTGGTCTCCCTTGCAGGGGTGTTGTTCTACAGCAACAAGCTGCTCAACTTTCTGAACCAGGGAGAGAACCATGAAGGCAAATAGAAGGCTTTTCTCGAAGAGAGGCTCGCCTGTGGTGAAGACGGCAGGTGGCAGACGACCCTTTGCATCACCTTATCGCCTGCAGGTGATGGGGCTATTGATGCTCTTTGCCCTGACTGTGCTGACGGGATGCGGGGGCGAGGAGCCGGCAAAGGTGGAGCGTAAGACGGTGAAGGCCCCTGTTATCACTCTGAACAGCACCCAGGTGGTGGCCACCAGGGAGTTTCCGGGGCAGGTTGTGGCCAAGAGACAGGCGGTGCTTTCCTCGAAGGTTTCGGGCTTTGTTAATCGCATCTACGTGCACGAGGGCATGAGGGTGAAAAAGGGAGACCCACTGGTGGACGTGGAGGACAGTGAGATCCGCGAAAAGGAGAAGAGCATACTCTCGTCCATAAAGGCGGTGGAGTCCCAGGAGCGCTTTGCAAGGGCAACTTTCAAGCGCTACTCCCGCCTTGTCAAAGAGAAGGCCGTTACGCCTCAGGAGTTCGAAGAGGTGCGCTCGAAGTACCACTCGCTCAGGGCCAGGCGCCATGCCCTTCAGGCACGGCTTGAAGAGGTGCGCTCTCTACTCAAGTACACAGAGATACGCTCGCCTGTAGAGGGAATGGTCACCGCCAAGAGGGTGGACGAGGGCAGCTTCGTGAATGCGGGCACCCCCATTCTCACCGTGGACGACAACTCTTCGGGATTCTGGTTCGTGGCCCAGGTTGACGAGGGGCTCATGGGCGAGGTTAGGCCGGGACAGAAAGGGGTGGTCTCCCTGGCACATTTTGGGCATCCAATTGTGGCCACGGTATCGCTGGTGGTACCCAGGGTGGACCCTGCTACCCGCACCTTCACCGTGAAACTGGCCATTTCTGGGAACGGATTAAGATCGGGCCTCTTTGGAAGGCTTCTGCTGCCAAGGGAGAAGGGAACGGCGTTGCTTGTGCCCGCCGGCGCTATCGTGAAGCGAGGTGAATTGACAGCCGTTTACGAGGTGGACGCCGAAAACGTGGTGCATTTCAGGTTGGTGAAGCTTGGCAGGGCCTATTTGAGCCTGCCTGGACTGGGGTGGGTTCCCGTTGACCCCAATGCTGCAAAAGTGAGCGGGGGGCAGGTGAGGTTCGAGGTGCTCTCTGGCCTCTCGGCTGGAGATAGGATAGTGGCAAAGGCCACTCCAGAGATTCACGAGGGAATGCGCGTTGAGTAACGGCTCACATCCTGCACACCACACAGGATTCATATCTGCCATAACCCGCTACTTCGTGGACTCTAAGCTGACTCCACTGTTCATACTCTTCTCTCTCCTGCTTGGGCTCTTTGCCATTCTCTACACCCCAAGCGAAGAGGAGCCCCAGATCGTGGTGCCCATGGTTGATGTGATGGTGCAGATGCCAGGGGCCTCTCCCAGGGAGATAGAGAACAGGGTCATCTCGCCCATGGAGAAGCTGATCTGGGAGATACCAGGGGTGGAGTACGTATATTCCACTGCTATGCCTGGAAGGGCCCTAACCGTTGTGAGGTTCTTCGTTGGAGAAGACACCGAAAAGAGCCTGGTGAAGGTTTACGACAAGCTCTATGCCCACTTAGACTGGATACCGCCGGGCTGCTCAAAACCAATTCTGAAGCCCCGTTCAATAGACGACGTGCCCATAGTGGTGCTCACCTTCTGGGGAAAGGGCTACAACGGCTACACCCTTCGCAGGATAGTCGAGCAGGTTGACGACGAGATACGAAAAATTCCCAACATCTCAGAGACCATGATCAAGGGGGGGCTCAAGCGCCAACTGAGGGTGATGCTTGATCCAGCCAAGATGGCCTCGGTGGGCGTGGACCCCGTGGACGTGCTCCAGGTTCTACCGACCAACAACCAGGCAGAAGTGGCGGGAGAGTTTGCCAACGATAACCGTGAGTTCTCGGTAAAGCTGAACAGTTTCGTTTCGAGCGCAAGTGATCTCAAGAACCTGGTGGTTAAGGTGGTGGGGGGAA
>CAZQJB010000088.1:0-6169 GCA_964593115.1 uncultured Aquificales bacterium | reverse complement strand
GTACTGTCCACCCATTCACTACGGAAACGCCACTGAGATACCAGAGTGTCCCAGGCCAGCGCCACCGACTCCCCCGTCGTTCAAGCCCCACTACCCCGGCGAGATAGTGCCAGCAGGGGTGAGCCGCGGGCAGCATAAACACCAGGAGAAACAACCAGGACAAGGTGCAAGAGAAGCGCCTCACCCTACATCCACGAATGTGCATTGAGAAACGCCCTGAATATTACAGTTGGGGAGTTGCACGGAAGAAGAGAATAGAGGCATACAGGGCGCCGGGCCATACTGGGCTATTTTTCTACCGCAAAGCAAGCTCGCCAGGGTGAGCTGGCGAACTACCCGGTATGCCCGAACCCCCCTGCGCCCCTGGTGGTCTCTGGAAGGGAGTTATGCTCAACCATCTTCACAGGTGTAACCTGGGAGAAGACCACCTGGGCTATGCGCATACCGGGCTCGATGCAGAAGGGCTCATCCCCCAGGTTCACAAGAAGCACCTTCACCTCTCCCCGGTAGTCACTGTCTATGGTGCCAGGGCTGTTGAGCACGGTCACCCCGTGCCTCAATGCAAGACCGCTACGGGGCCTGACCTGGGCCTCGGTGCCCCTGGGCAGGGCAAAGGCGATACCGGTGGACACCAGAACCCTTTCTCCAGGCCCCACCACAACTGGCCCATCGAGGCAGGCAAACAGGTCCCATCCCGCCGCCCCATCAGACATACGCACAGGAAGAATGGCCTTGTCAGAGAGCCGTTTCACTAACACATCCACTGCTCTACCCCCAAGACCTCCCTGAAGATACCCCGGCACACGTCGAGCACAACCCACGGCTCCTCTGCAAGAAAACGCCCAAGCTCTCCACCACCCAACAGCTCGCCTATCCCGTATCCAAGAAGCTCTAACAACCCCGAGGCAAAGGCAGCAAGCAGCGGGTACGAGCGTTCTGCATCGGCCCTTCTCAACACCTTCAAGGCCAGCCTGAACACCCCCCACACGGGCTCGCGCGGGGGAATTGTCTGCTCAACAAGGTGGCCCATCTCGAGTATATCCACCGGCCTTGCCACCCTGACACCCCCGAACAGATCCACCGGCTCCCACCACCGAGCCATGGAGCCACCGTCTGACATCTCAAGCTCGAACCAGGAGAGGGCCATGGGCTCTACTGCCCCCTGCCTGGTGGTGAAAGAGCCGTCTTTTCTACCCCACACGAGCCTGACGTCGTCCATAATCCCGTAGCGCGGGGTGAGAATCGAGAGAAAGGCAGGACGCTCCTCCCAGTACCGGCGGCTAAGCACCAGCCCGTATGTCCATATTGTTCTCACGGCTTTGGTTTAGCAAAACAGGCAGAATTTCACCACAATCTTCTGTGCCGGTTACCCACGGTAAATAGCGGTGAACTCGTTGTAATACGGGAGTTAGCGGCTTTGCTGTGTTTTAGTGTTGGTAACAGGCTGGAGTAAGAATACCGTATATGCCCCTATCCCACCAAACTCCAAGCCCGGGCATTTAGGATTCTGCGTAGTGTAGCCAGTAGCGGGAACTGCTGTCCTGAGTGAACTGAAGCCAAATCAGGGGGTTAGGTGTTGTTTGTTAGGAAAACTTCAGCTTAGACAGGCTGGTGCACAATGCCTACCGTATTGAAATGGAGGGTGAATCCATGAGAAAGCAAAGAAGCAAAGTATCCACTACCAGATGAGGTAACCATGCCAGAGCCAGGGTGTGAAATGAGGTGGGGAATTTCACTGGAACAGGCGGGGACTTTGGCTGGAATAGGCGGTACGGCGAAGCCACCTCTACCTGAAACCATGCGCACATTTGCGTGAAGAGCCTCATTGTTGCCTCCCTCTTCAAAAACCTCGGCCCAGATCCCTCACGCCACCTTGCCGCAGCAGTGCTTGTACTTCTTGCCGCTTCCGCAGGGACAAGGCTCGTTTCTGCCTATCTTTCGACCCTCGCGCTTGTAGGTTTGCCCGGTAGGCAGGTCTCCCCGGTGCTCCCTGTACTTTCTTCGCTCTCGACGGGACATGGCCCTTTGCTGCTGCTCCTCTTCAGAGACTATCTGGACCTTGAACAGGGTTGACAACACCTGCTCTCTCAACCTGCTTAGCATGTCCACGAAGAGTTCGTAGCTCTCCTTTTTGTACTCGCTCAAAGGATCGAGCTGTCCATATCCCCTTAAACCTATCCCCTCTCGCAGGTGATCCATGCTGAGCAGGTGCTCTCGCCACATGCCGTCAAGGGTGTAAAGCATCACCATGCGCTCGAGCCCCCTCATGCCCTCGGAGGTGCCCTCTTCCTCTTTCTTTTCGTACTCGGACCTCAAGAGATCCAAAAGGTACTCTTTCAACTGCAGGCGAGAGGGGTTCTCTTTCAGGGTGTTCACGTCCAATCTTATTGAGAATACCCTCTCTACCTCTTTGGCAAGGGCCTTGTAGTTCTCGTCTTCTATCTCACCCTTTTCGGGAATGAGGGCATCGACCATCTCCTCTACGGTCTCAGAGAGCATCTCCATGATATCCTCTCTCATGTCCTTGCCCTCGAGTATGGCCCGGCGCTGGCTGTAGATGGCCTCTCTCTGCTTGTTCAGAACATCGTCGTACTCCAGCAGGTGCTTTCTTATCTCGAAGTTGTGTCCCTCTACCTTGCGTTGGGCGTTCTCGATGGCCTTCGAGATCATGGGGTGCTCAATGGGCTCACCCTCTTCCATGCCCAGCTTCTCCATTATCTTAGAGATACGCTCAGAGCCGAAGATTCTTAGCAGGTCGTCCTCTAACGACAAGAAGAACCGTGATGAGCCAGGGTCTCCCTGCCGCCCTGCCCTTCCCCTTAGCTGGTTATCTACACGCCGGGCCTCGTGGCGCTCGGTGCCTATGATGTGCAACCCTCCAAGCTCAACGACCTTCTGGTGCTCAGCCTCGGTTGTCTCCTTGGCCTTGCGCAGGGCCTGATCCCACTCCTCTTCAGGAATCTCCCCCTCGCTGGCGTACTTTTTAAGCAGGTTGGCCTTGGCAAGGGCCTCGGGGTTTCCCCCCAGTAGTATGTCGGTGCCTCGTCCCGCCATGTTGGTGGCTATGGTGACGGCACCCACCCTTCCGGCCTGGGCGATTATCTCTGCCTCTCTCTCGTGGTGCTTGGCGTTGAGAACGTGGTGGCGCACCCTGCGCTTCTTCAGCATGGCAGAGAGCCTCTCTGAGCTCTCGATAGAGGTGGTTCCCACCAAGATTGGCTGTCCCTTTTTGTTCAGCTCGACTATCTCGTCAACCACCGCCTTGAACTTCTCTTTCTGGGTCCGGTAAACGACGTCTGGGTGGTCTATTCTTATCATGGGCCTGTGGGTGGGGATCTCGATGACATCGAGGTTGTAGATCTCCATGAACTCACCGGCCTCTGTGGCGGCTGTGCCCGTCATACCAGCCAGCTTATCGTACATCCTGAAGTAGTTCTGGAAGGTTATTGTGGCCAGTGTCTGGTTCTCGCTCTCTATCTTCACCCTTTCCTTCGCCTCTATGGCCTGGTGAAGCCCGTCGCTCCAACGGCGCCCCGGCATCAACCTCCCCGTGAACTCGTCAACTATCACCACCTTGCCGTCCTGGATGACGTAGTCCACGTCTCTCTTGAAGAGAGAATGGGCCTTCAATGCCTGCTCCACGTGGTGCAACATGCGGATGTTCGAGGGATCGTAAAGGTTCTCTACCCCCAAAAGCTCCTCCACCTTTGCCATGCCCTCTTCGGTGAGCATGGCGCTGTGGGCCTCTTCGTCTATCTCGTAGTCCACGTCCTTCTTGAGCTTGGCCACCACCGCATCTGCCTTGTAGTAGAGACCGGGGTCTTCTTCGGCGGGGCCGGAGATGATCAAGGGGGTCCTGGCCTCGTCAATGAGTATGGAGTCCACCTCGTCAACTATGGCGTAGTGGAGCTCTCTTTGGACACAGTCGTCTATCTCCCAGGCCATGTTGTCTCTAAGGTAGTCGAACCCGAACTCGTTGTTCTGTCCATAGGTGATGTCTGCCTGGTAGGCCTCCCGCCTCTCGCAGGGCACCAGCTTGGCCACGAACCTGTTGGGGTTGTCCCATTGCACCAGGAAAGAGGCATCGTGCTGTATCACCCCCACAGATAGGCCAAGAAAGAGGTAGATAGGGCTCATCCACAGGGCATCCCGTCGTGCCAGGTAGTCGTTCACCGTGACCAGGTGTGCCCCCTTTCCACTGAGGGCATTGAGATACATGGGCATAGAGGCAACAAGGGTCTTTCCCTCTCCGGTCTTCATCTCTGCTATCTTGCCCTGGTGAAGAACTATTCCACCCATAACCTGGACATCGTAGGGTTTTAAGCCGATAACCCTCCAGGCCACCTCCTTAACCAGTGCGAAGGCCTCGAACAGAAGATCGTCTTCAGACTCTCCGTTCAGCACCCTGCTTTTAAGTTCATCCCCCTTTGCCTTCAGCTCCTCGTTGGATAAGGCGCTCATCTCGGGATCAAGCTCTTTGACCTTGTGAACAAGAGGCCACAGTTTTTTGATCTCCCTGTCGTTTCTTGTTCCTATGACCTTCTCGATTACCTTCATGAACATCTATGCGTTCCTCCCTTCTTCGTAAGAACCATAATATACACCGTGAACTTGGCAATGGAATACACAACCTTGCCCCAGACTATCCCAAAGGCTATTTACCCCAAAAAGGCACCTTAGGGTGACTCAAAGGGGATCAAATGGAGGCGAACCTCTTCAAGACCGAGCTCTACATCCTGGCAGTGGCGGTGGGAGCCGTTCTGGGCAGCTTCTTGAACGTGTGCATACACCGGTTACCCAGGGGCATATCCATAGCCTACCCGCCATCACGCTGTCCCCACTGCCATACCCCTATCAAATGGTGGCAGAACATCCCTGTGTTATCGTTCATTATTCTCAGGGGAAGATGCTCGTGGTGCCAGACCCCCATATCCCTACGATACCCCTTGGTGGAGGCCCTCTCTGCCGGTATCACCCTGCTGGTGGTGGTAAGGGGTGGATCTATCTTGCACATGCTTTGGGCAGAGGGTTTTCTTCTTAGCCTGGTTGTTGTCTTCTTCGTGGACATAGACTTCCAGATAATCCCAGACAGCGTATCCCTGGGAGGCATGGCCTGGGGGGTGCTCTTCTCGCTGATCGGGGCATCCCTGGTTCCACCCCTTCAGATGGGACTGGGCATACTGGCATGCGGTGGTATCTTTCTTGCCATAGCCCTCGCGGTTCCACACGGTATGGGAGGAGGAGACGTGAAGCTGGCCGCAATGTTCGGGGCCAACCTTGGCCTTGCAAAGGGTCTTCTCGCCATGTTCCTGGGTATATGTTATGGCTCGGTGATGGGGGTGCTGCTTTTGGTCCTGAAGATCAAGGGGAGAAAAGACCGGATACCCTTCGGCCCCTTTCTTGTGCTGGGGGCCTACACCGCCTATCTATG
This sequence comes from uncultured Aquificales bacterium, assembly GCA_964593115.1. Lineage (GTDB taxonomy): Bacteria > Thermosulfidibacterota > Thermosulfidibacteria > Thermosulfidibacterales > JALWSI01 > JALWSI01. Next base: position 738 of record CAZQJB010000088.1, on the reverse strand, counting down.
GGGCGGAGAGCTGATAAGATGGTACCTTCGATTCACGGGTTTCTGAGAAAGGTGGTAGTGACCTGCATCATCCTTGCACTGGCGGGGATGGCGGGGCAGGTTGCCATGGGAGGAAGGATATCCTCTCCCCTGGTGCTCGAGGCAAGCGACAACCTCACAAGGGTTACCTTAACCACCCCTAAGAAGGTGTCGTTCACTCTCACCTTTCCTGCCAACGACAGGTGCGGAGTGGTGCTTAAAGGGCTCTCCATATCTGCCCCCATACAGGTTCCCACGCCTGATGACCGTTTTTTAAGATCCGTAAAGGTGGCAAACTCGAAAGAGGGCATAATGATCACCCTGGACCTACGCTCACCCTGGGTCAGGGTGATACCAAGGTGGTTAACCCAACCCACCAGGATAGAGCTCTCGATAGAGAAGTTGCCACCAAAAGAGGAGTTCTGGATGAAGGCCCTTTCGGCATACCACAATAAGAACTATGCCAAGGTTCTTGGCCTGCTATACTCAACGTCTCTGGGCAAGCTCTCGAGGTCTAAGCAGGTGGCCGCACTGGTGATGCTCGTTGATGCCCTCTACCACACTGGCCGGTACCAAGAGGCCACAAAGGTGGCAACTCGGTTCCTCGACAAGGTGAAGCACGATTTCAGGCGAGAGAAGGTGTGGGAACTGAAGATAAAGGCCGACGAGAAGGCTGGCTTGTACCAGTTGTTGCTTGCAGACGTGAACAGCCTCTCAAAG
>CAZQJB010000087.1:0-6227 GCA_964593115.1 uncultured Aquificales bacterium | reverse complement strand
ACTCCCTTGCTCACACCCAAGAGCATCTCGCCCCTTCTCGGGTTGACTATTCCGAAGGGCAGGGCCAAGATAACCATGACGAGGGGAGAGAACGCCAAAGACAACCTTCCCATGGCCTCGGTCTCCAGGTCCCTGCGCTTCAAACCCTGGCTTCTCATGGCCCTCAGGTACTCTTTAAGCTCGCCGTAGGTCATCTGCTCGGGGGGTTTTTTACGGTCGTCTATTGCAGACGGGGTGAGCCCAAGGTGAAACTCCAGGTCTTTGAAATGGCGCTCTTTCACCCCCTCCCTGTCCCAGAACACCGCCGTTCCAACTGGGGCAATCCACTTTCCCCTTCTCCACACCACCAGTGGAACGAGGTAGGTGGTTCTCATGGCATCCTTCTTTATTAGAAAGCAGGTCATTCCCCTTATCTCTTTTCTCTTCTCGTCGTAGAAAGAGAGAAGACAGGTGTTGTCGCCCTCTTTCACCCACACGTTGCTGAAAGAGATCAGCCTGACCGCCTTCTTGCCCTTGATGTCGGCGTTCAGCACCTCCCATCTCTTTTGCAAAGAGACCGGCACCACCGAGGAGTTCCAGGGAATGAGAAAGAGAGACAGCAGAAGCCCCACAACTACCACCGGCATAACAACTATTCTCAGCCGGATTCCCGACGACTTCATGGCGATTATCTCTGAGCCCCAAGAGAGCCCCACCAGCAGCATCAGGGTTCCTATTAACAAGGATAGCGGCAGGGTCTGTGAAAGGGCCTGTGGAAAGGACGCCGCGAGGTACCTGAACAGTGCCCCCAGGGGCGCACGGTATTCGAGAACGTCGTCGAGAACGTCGAAGAAGATCACGAGGTAATAGACCAGCAGCACCGCCCCAAGCGATATTGCAAGCCTCTTCAAGAACTCTTTCAATACACTCCTCGAAAGAATGCTCAAAGCCCCACCCTCTCTGACCTCTTGAAGATGAGCCACAGCCCAGTGGCCCCCAGCAGAAGGTTAGGGGCCCAGACAGCAAGCCCCGCAGGCAAGATCCCCTTCAAGGCAATATCCTGGAACAAGGCAAGAAGCCCGAAGTAGAGCATGAGCCCCCCCAGGGTGATTATTGAGCCCATCCACTTGCCCGACCGGCGGGCAAAGACCCCAAGGGAAATACCCAGCAGGGCGAACACCAGGGCCGAGAATGGCACGGCAAACCTCTTGTAGAGGTGAAGAAGGGTGTTAAGGTAACGCTTTTTAGACACCTTGCGGTCACGTGCCAGCCGGGCCAGCAAGGCCGGCAGGATGAGATCGCGCTTCGTCTCTGAGCCCATGCTTCCCGAGAGAAAGGGGTTCTCCATAGAGAGCACGTAGCGCTGAAAAGATAGGTGTTTGTATCCGTCTTTCATGGCGCTGTAGATGTTTCCGTTGCGAAACGAGAATACAAGGGTGTTATCTGCAGGGTCTATGCTCACCTTGGCCTTGCGGGCCATGATTATGCGAACCACCCCCGTTTTGCGACCGGAGTCGTAGAGAAAAACGTCTTTTATCCTCTTTCCCTTCACCTTGCCGCAATAGATCCAAACCCCTTTTCTAAGTTGAAAGAACTCACCTGGCTTGAGGCTCGAACTGGGGGTCTCCATCATGGCCTTGACTGCAAAACCCTTAATGGCCCTGTTGCTAAGGGGAGAGAGGTAGAGCTGAAAGGTCAAAGACAAGAGCACCACACCCCCTGACAACAGGAGAAGGGGATAAGATAGACGCTTCAGCGATACCCCTGACGAGAGCAGTGCTACCAGCTCTCCGTCTGCAGACAGCCTGCCCACGCTGACCAGCACAGAGAAAAGGTAAGAAGGGGGAAAGGCAAACCCAAGGGAAGAGACCACCGCAGAGAGAATCAACGCCAGCACGATGATCGGGGATGCCCCCCTGGCGATTATCTCGCTCAAGGACATCACCCTGCTCATCACGAAGAGGAATAGGAATATACCCAGCCCCAGGCCAAAGGAGGATACGGTCTCCTTGATGAGCTCCCAGTCGTAGAGGGTTAAAGGGAGGCTTTTGAGTCTCTTCCCCATTAACCCTCTCCAGCCGAACCCACTACACCAGCACCACCCTGGTTCCCGCCACTAAGTCGTGCCATCCCCTGTGCTCCGAATCCACTCTAACCCACAGAAAGCCCATAAAGAACGGCAACGACAGCAGGTATCCAAGGGTGCGCACCATGGCCCTGAAGAGGCCTGGAGGATCGCCATCCTCGTCCACCACCTTCAGCCCAAGGGCCCACTTTCCAATGGTCTGGCCAGAGACCCCGGTGGTGACCACCAGGTACACAACCACCACCAGCAACAACAAACCCGGGGACACCTGGGCAGGATAAAAGGCCATTCTCATCACCTTGAAGAGCAGGGAGACGAAGAGGTAGTCGATAATGACCGCACCCAACCGAACCCCAAATCCACCGTAACCCTGGTAGAAGGCCGGCTCTATTGAGAAGACCCTGCTCATTGGTTGGTCACCGTTACGCCGGGGGGCAGGTGCAGGTTGAAGATATCGTCGCTCAACCCCGTGTTCAGCCTGACCTTGGTGAAGGTTATCTTGTTGTGGTTGCCCAGCACGTCAACGGTCTCGATGGACTTGATGAGCATGGTGAGGGGGTCTATCTCCACCCTCACCGACTTCAAAGAGGCATCCTTTCTTTTTGGAACGAGCAGAAGCACCGGGGGAACCTCGGTCTCTTTCACCTTGAACAACTGCCGCACCCGTTTGGGCAGGTTTACGAAAGGGCCCTTAACGAAGACCGCCTCGGGCTCAAGGTGCCCCTTGACCGCATCCTTTGCGTCCACGTCGTAGAGTATGAAGATGTCGCCCCTGGTGACCACTATCTGCCTGTAGGGCTCTGTGTACTCCCACCTCGACATACCCCTCTTCAGAAAGACCTTTCCCCGAAACCTCCTAACCTTCTTCACGTCACCAAGCCTTGCTTCCTGGGTGAAGTCGGCCTCTATGTCCCGTATCCTGCTGTACCTTTTGCCAACCAGGTCGAGAAGAGAGGCCCCCTCTTTCGCCCATGCCCCTGTGGTCACGCATGCTGCCAACAGGGCGACTATCATCAATGCCAGCAAGGGTCTTCTCATGCTCCCAGCACCTCTTCACCACCAAACTCCTCAGAGGCATAGTTCTCGAACCTTACGAACCTCTTTAGGAAGGTGAGCTTAAGGGTTCCCGTGGGGCCGTTTCTCTGCTTACCGATGATGATCTCTGCCTCAGAGGCCTGGGTGTGTTCTTCTCCCTTTCTGTAAACGTCGTCACGGTACACGAAGATGACCAGGTCTGCATCCTGCTCGATGGCCCCTGACTCTCGAAGGTCAGAGAGCTGGGGGCGCTTGTCCTGTCGTGCCTCAACGGCCCTGGAGAGCTGAGATATGGCCACCACAGGAACGTTCAGTTCTTTGGCAAGGGCCTTCAAGGCCCTAGATATCTCCGATATCTCCTGCTGCCGGCTGGGCTCGTTGCCACCCCTTCGACCCTGCATCAGCTGCAGGTAGTCTATCACCACCATGTCGAGACCACGCTCAGACTGGAGCCTACGGGTCTTGGCCCTGAGTTCCATCACTGATATGGCAGGGGTGTCGTCGAAGTATAGCTGTGACTCGCTGAACTGGGCAGCGGCCCTGCTTATCCTTGCGTAGTCGTCGTCGGTGAGCATACCGGTTCTCACCTTGTGGAAGTCTATCTTGGCCCCAGAGGCAAACATTCTCAACACAAGCTGCTCCTTGGGCATCTCGAGGCTGAAGAAGGCCACCACCTTCTTCTCTTTCTCTGCCACGTGCTGGGCGATGTTTAGGCAGAGGGCGGTCTTACCCATAGAGGGGCGGGCCGCCACTACGATGAAGTCCGAGCGCTGCAGCCCCGCGGTCATACGGTCCAGATCGGTGAATCCAGTTGAGATTCCGGTTATTGCATCACCGCGGGTGGAGAGCTCGTCAAGCCTCTGCATCCCCAGCTTGGCCAGGGTGTTGGCGTCAACGAAGTCCTCTTTTATCTGGTGCTCGGCTATTGCAAATATCTTTTGCTCTGCCTCGTCCAGCAGCTCCTCCGCCTCCCTCCCCGGCTCGTAGCAGGTCTCGATTATCTCGGTTGAGACCCCGATCAACTGGCGAAGCAGCGCCTTCTCTTTCACTATCTTGGCGTAGTGCCTGACGTGTGCCGCGGTGGGAACTGCCTCTGCCAGCTCGTAGAGATACGTCTCTCCCCCTACAGACTCCAGGTGGCCCGCATCCCTTAGCTCTTCTGCAAGGGTGAGCAGGTCTATGGGCTCGTTCCTGTTGAACAGGGCCAGCATGGCCACGTAGATGAGATGGTGCTCACGGCGGTAGAAGTCAGAGGGCTCCAGGATGTCAGCCACGTGGGCGATGGAGTTAGGATCGAGAAGCAGTCCCCCTAAAACACTGGTCTCTGCCTCTACGCTCTGGGGGGGCATCAGCCTCCCCTTGGGTGGGGATTGCGTCAAACTGGCACCCTGAACCTCGGCACCAGAAAGCTCACTCACCCGCAACCACCTCCACCTTCACCTGGGCAGACTGCCCGTGGGGCAGCTTGATCTCCACCTGGTACTCCCCCAGGGACTTGATGGGCTCATCCAGCACCACCTGCTTCTTGTCCACCTTGAACCCCTTGGCCTCCAATGCCTCGGCTATCTCTCTTTTGGTGACAGAGCCGAACAGCTTACCCTCTTCACCTGCTTGCTTCTCTACGGTTATGGCCACTTCAGAGAGCTGCTGGGCCAGGGTTTGCGAGGCCTTCTGCTCCTTCTTTATTCTCTCTAACACCGCCTGACGCTGCTTCTCTATGCTCTTCACCTTTCGGCTCGTTGCGATGGTGGCAAGCTTCTTGGGCAGCAGGTAGTTTCTGGCATAGCCATCTGAAACCTCGGCTACCGAACCCGCCTCTCCAACACCCTCCACGTCCTTCAACAGTATCACCTGCATAGGCTTGTCCCCTTTCTCTTTTGCGGTTCTTCTGTAGTGAGATACATAGGGAGCCGAGAGGGTGTCAACCTTGACACATCGGGCGGCGTCCGTGTAGTTCGGGCAAGAGGATAGAAAAGGGGGAGAAAGCATGAAGATGGTGGTTGCGTTTATCAATCCCGACAAGCTCTGGGAGGTGAAAAAGGCACTCTACGAGCTTGGCGCCCCGGGAATAAGCGTGGGGCAGGTGATGGGTATAGGCAAGTCACTGGCCCGCATGGGGCAGCCAGGGGAAGGCGTGGGAATACCCAAGTTTTTCCCCAAGATGCGCCTTGAGACCGTGGTAGAAGACTCCCTGGTCCCTAAGGTGTTGGACCTTCTAAGGGAGGTGTGCAACACAGAGACCCAAGGCGACGGCAAGGTGTTCGTGCTGCCCGTAGAGGACGCCATGCGAGTGAGAACCAACGAGAGAGGCGAGGATGCCATCGCCTGAGGGAACGAGGAAGAGAAGGGGCTCGTCTCCAAGACTATTCCTGTCCAGGTTGGAAGAGCTTGGTGGCACCCCCTTGAAACCCAGCAAAAGACGCCCCCTGGGGGGGCTCCTTGTCGAGATGGTGAAGAGGCACGGGGTCTTAACCGCCTCAATTGCAGAGAAGGTTCCCTTGAAAGAAGAGATAGCCTCTGCCCTTACCGGTGCCGGGGTGAGAATAGAGGAGGATCCCTCTGCAACGGACCTGGGTGTCACCGGGGTTTCGGCGGCAGTGGGACGAACGGGCAGCATGGTGTTCGCATTCAAGAACGATAAAGAGCACCTGCTGACCTCCCTTCCACCTGTTCACCTCGCCGTTGTGGAGAAGGGGCAGATATACCCATCGCTGGAAGAGGCCATGGAGATGGTTCTGGGATCATCAGGGGCTCCTCCCGCCTACATCTCTGTGGTGAACGGCCCCAGCAAGACGGGAGACATCGAGCTCATCCACGTGAGCGGGGTGCACGGCCCCCAGTGGGTGTACGCGGTGGTGGTGTAAGGTGGAGCTGCGCGAGGTGTGGCGGCTTCTCGGGGTGCCCGTAGAGCGGTGGGAGGCCCTGAGGGAGAAGGTGGAAGACCCGAACCTGAGAGAGGCCCTGACCAACGCCACCCACCGCTTTGCAACCCGTCGTGAAGAGGCACTTGCTGGGGTGGGCGATTTTTGCAGGGTACAGGAGCGGGGCAAGGAGATAAAAGAGAGGGCCCTTGGACGGGCGGAGGAGCTCTGGGACTCCATGGAATCTCTATTCATTCAGCGGGGCG
>CAZQJB010000086.1:0-6287 GCA_964593115.1 uncultured Aquificales bacterium | reverse complement strand
GGCGCCAAGATCCTGGGACCCTTCGTGGTGGGAGAGGGCAGCAAGATAGGCTCAAACTCCGTTGTGGTGAAGCCCGTGCCCCCTGACTCCACGGTGGTGGGGGTACCGGGAAGAACCGTAAAGAAGAGAACCATAAGGGTGCAAGGGGTAGATCTTAACCACCACCTGCTACCTGACCCTGTGCTGGACGTGATTCACTCTTTGTCAGAAGAGATAGACGAGCTTCGCCGAGAGATAGAGAGCTTGAAGAAGGAGAAAGAGATATGACCGACGAGATCCGCAACCTTGAAAACATCAAGAAGATGCTGATAAAAGAGAAGATAGAGATACTGGAGAGGATGGCAAAGAAACAGGGGGCCCACCTGGAGTTGCAGGAGAGCCACTCAAAGGGCGACCTGGCAGACCAGGCGGCAGCCCTTGAGATCCAAAGAATCAAGAGCGCCCTGTCATCCATAGAAAGGCAAAGGCTGCAGAACATAGACAACGCCCTGAAGAAGATAGAAGAGGGAACCTATGGAATATGCGCCGAGTGCGGAGAGCTGATAGACGAGAGAAGGCTCATGGTCAAACCCTTCGCCATCTATTGCGTCAAGTGCAGAGAGAAGAAAGAGAAGAACGCCTAAGCGGCTGTCAGGGCTCTTCAACCTCTTTGGGAATCTCAAGGCCCAAGGTGTCTGCCAAGACCAAAAGGTCTGGCGGCAATGGAGCATAAACCGACACGCTTTTTCCATACACGGGGTGCGTAAAGCTCAGTCTCCACGAGTGAAGGGCAGGTCTTGTGATGCCGTACCGTTCATGGTCACCTTTTCTACCGTAAAGTTCGTCCCCAACAACCGGATGCCCAATGTGACTGGCATGAACCCGGATCTGATGGGTTCTTCCGGTTCTTATCCGAACCTTTAGAAGCGAGAACCCCTTCCCCTTCGACAGCACGAGGAACTCGCTGGTGGCCTCCCTGCCGCCCTTCACAACACCCATCATGGTACGGTGCCTGGGGTTGCGTCCAATTGGAGCAGAAACGGTTTGGGATAGCACAAAAGGCACCCCGTGCACGAAGGCCAGATACACCTTATCCACCTCTCTTTTCGAAAAGGCCTCTACCATCAACCTGTGGGCAGAATCGCTCTTGGCCACCACCAGCACACCAGAGGTGCCCTTATCCAAGCGGTGAACTATTCCCGGTCTCTCCGCTCCCCCACCAGTGGGCAGCCCCTTGCAACGGGCAACCAGGGCATTCGCCAGGGTCCCATCATGGTGTCCCTTAGACGGGTGCACCACCATGCCCGCAGGCTTGTTCACCACCAGAAGATGGTCATCCTCGAAAAGAACCTCTAAAGGAAGGGGCTGGGGTCTCAAGGTGAGCCGGTTTTCATCCAAAAACGAGAAAGTGACCAGGTCACCCTCTCTCACCAACACCCCGCCCTTGCGCACAGGTTCGCCATTAAGAAAGACGCGGCCCTCTTTTATTACCCGGGTCACCACGCTTCTACTTTCAAAATGGGGGAGCGAGCACAAGAAAAGGTCAAGCCTCTTCCCTTGACCGCTGGACGTAACCTTAACGGTCACCTCACCCTTGTGGCTCATCTTGGCAGGTTGGTGTAGAGAACCGAGCCGTCTGAGAGCACCACGCGGCGCACGTGGCGGATCCTCTTTGCAACAACGCGACCCTTGGGTGCCACCTGCTTCACCTTTCTGGGTGAGTATCTATGGAGAACCTTGGATATGTACCGTCTGGTTGACGAATAGGGTGGAATCCCACCGTAGCTGCTCACAGTGGTTGGACCGGCGTTGTAGGCGGCAAGGGCAAGGCGCAAGTCGTTGTCGTACTTGCCGAGCAGGTGTTTCAGGTACCTGGTGCCCGCCTTCACGTTCTGGTAGGGATCCCAGGGGTCACCAACCCCGTAGATGGCAGCAGTCTGGGGCATAAGCTGCATCAGTCCCATCGCCCCGCTGGAAGACACGGCCCTTGGGTTAAAGTCAGACTCCACCGCCACCACCGCCCTAACCAGGTCGGGATCCATCCCCTCCTCCCGGGCCACCCTCTCGATTACATCCTCTATCCCTGGGGGAACTTCTTTCCCACTTGGTGCCTTCAGTATCCTGCGGGGTCCCTTCTTAGAACCCTTGCAGCTCACGAACCAAAGGGTGCCGTCTTTATCCACCCACCTGCATATCTTCGAGTGGGCCACTCCACAGAACACCAGCGAGAGCACAAGGATACAGGAAAACAGCCCGGCTTTTCTGCATCCCCCGTTCACACCTCTCATCCCTCCTCGAATATGGCGTCCACGAAGCCCTCGGCGTTGAAGGGCTGAAGGTCATCCAACCCCTCCCCCACCCCTATGAAGAAGATGGGAAGCGAGAGCTCGTTTGCAATAGCAAGAACAATGCCTCCCTTGGCCGTGCCATCCAGCTTGGTGAGCACTATCCCGCTGAGGTTGACAGACTCAGAGAATATCCTGGCCTGTGAAAGGGCGTTCTGGCCGGTTGTGGCGTCAAGCACCAGCAGGGTTGAGTGGGGGGCGCCAGGAATCTCTTTTGAGACCACCCGTTCAACCTTCTTCAGCTCCTCCATCAGGTTCACCTTGGTGTGCAGCCTGCCGGCGGTATCCAGAATCACCACGTCCTTCTTGCGAGACACCCCTGCCCTCGCCGCGTCGTAGGCAACCCCAGAGGGGTCAGATCCGTGCATCTGGCTTATGGTCTCAATCCCCAGCCTCTTTCCCCACTCCTCCAGTTGCTGGGAACCAGCAGCCCTGAAGGTGTCTCCCGCGGCAAGCAAGACCGAGTACCCTTCTTTCATAAGTATATTAGCGAGTTTTGCTATTGTAGTGGTTTTGCCAGTTCCGTTCACCCCCACCACGGATATGAAGAAGGGGCGCTGTGAACCCACCGTAAATGGGCGCTCCGCCCTTCTCAGCATGGCAACCATCTCGTTACGGATGAGGTGCATAAGGCCCTTTGTGCCCTTCACATCCCCCCTCTCCCTGGCCTTGGAGATCACCGAAAGCAGCCTCTGGGTGGTGGGAACCCCCACATCCGCCTCTAACAATATCTCCTCTAACCTCTCCTCGATCTCCTGGGGGGTTGCATCCTCCAATCTCTCGATCTGGGCCTCCATTCTCTCTCCCATGCCCTTACGGCTCTTTGAGAGTCCTTCTCTCAACCTCTTGAATAGAGCGGTCTCGCCTTTCAGTTGTTCCAGGCCCTCCAGAATCTCTTTACGCTGCTCGTCTTTTAACCCCGAGTTCTTTACAGCCTTTTTCGCCTCGCCTATCAGCTCCCTGGCAGCCTGCCTGCCACCGGGAACCTCCACCGGCGACTCCAGATGCTCTAGGGCGTGGTTAAACCTGTTGGCCTCGATCAATATGGAGGCGGCGGCCGAATGCCATCTCAGTGGCTCAGTCCCCTGGGGTGGAGATACACCGGCCTCCACCAGGTGGTTCACCGCCTCATCCATGCGCCCCTCCTTGGCCAGGGCCTGGGCGGCGAGGTGATGAGCCACTGCCCTTTCAGGGCCTTTCTCACCCTTCAGCAGTCCATGTAGAACCTGTAATACGCCCCCTGGATCATCATCAATCAAAGACCTGGCCCTTGCCAGAGATGCCGAATGGCCCCCAAGCATCTCAAGGCACTCCAACTGCTCTTTCTCTTTGCCCTCCTCCTCTAACCTCTGGGCAAGCCTGGTGAGCAACCGTCCTTCAAGCTCCACCCCAGTCTCTTTCACCACATCCCAAGCCTCGGCACCCTTTCCCGCCTCGATCAGGTATCCCACCATGCGGGGCACAAGGGTAAAATCCTGCCTAAGGTTGTAAGCCCTTTGCAGGCTCGCCGCCGCCCTGCCCCACTCCTCCTTCTGGGCATAGATGCCGGCGAGAAGCTGTAGCGCCTCGTACTGAATATCCTGGTGGCGCGACTTCAGGGCGTTCTCGAGAAACCCCCTGGCGGCGGTGGCATTACCCTTCTCCAGGTAGATTCTTCCAAGCAGCAGCGCCACCCTTCCCTGGGGCTCCATGTTGGCAAGGTGTCCCAGGGCACCAGACAGGTCCCCTTTAAGATACAGGGTTTCAGCCAGTTTCAGCAGCATTGCCGGGGCCAGGGGATGGTCGGGCTGCTCCTCCATGAGGTGCTTAAGGTTCTCCTCGTCCCCATCCTCTCCCAGGGCTATCAGCATCCTCTTCCACACACCCTCTTCCCCATCATCCCCAACCGACTCTAAGGCATCGAGCATTCCCGGCCTGTCCCCCTTGCGGTGGGCCAGGAGCGCCTCTAACACCCCCCGGTAACTCTTGTTCTTCTCCTTCTTCACCATATCCTCGACGCTGCCGAATCTTCCCTCTTCCAGGTATATCCAGCCAAGCACGAAGAGTGGGCGGGGCATTCCTTTTCTCTTCTTAAGCTCCTTCTCCCATCTCTTTCTGTCCTTTTTGAATCCCTTCAGCGATATTCCCATGGATGGTGCCTCCTTTCGGTGGTGCCCGTTGACACGGGGTAGAATGGTACAGTAGAGCCCCCACCATGTCCAACGTGGTTGTTCATCTCCCGCTTCACCACCTGCTAAACAGGCTAAAAGGGAGACTCTTCACCTCGCAAGGGGAGGCCATCCTGCTCATCCCCACGGCAGATGCCACCCTACCCATCAGGCTGAGAGAGACGGCACAAGGACACACCAAGCTCAGCGCCGACAGGGTCTGGGAGAGGGGCAACGACGAGGAGACCCAGTTGGCCCTCCTCAGAGTTGCAGAAGAGGTGGGTTCCCCCTTCTCTGCCAACAAGATCAAGCAGGTGCTTCTAAGGAAGAGGGAAAAAAGACCGAAACCAACGCCCTTCTCCTCCATGCGCAGGTGCCTTGTCTCGGCAGGGGTGGAATCGTTACTGAAGCCGGGAGAAGGGGTGCTCGAGATAGGCTGCGGAAACGGCCTGTTCCTGGCGCACCTTTTAAGGGAGGGCAAAAACGCCGTTGGGTTAGAGATATCGAACAGGTGTCTCAGAAAGGCCGCCTTTCGCCTGAAAGAGGCGGGTTTTGCTCCCACCACACGCTTTCTCGTTAAGGCAGACGCCGCAGCCTTTCTTTTGTACATGGTGCCCCCCGGGTTCCTGGATAAGATATACCTGTTGTTCCCAGATCCCTGGGACGGCAACCCCGAAAGAAGGTTAATATCCAAGGGCTTTCTGGAACTCGCCAGGGAGAGGCTAAGGCTTGGGGGAAGAACACTCTTTGCAACAGACCACGCAGGCTATTTCGCCCAGGTGAAACGGCTGGCCGCAGAAACAGAGGGGATCGAGCCTGCAGGCTGGGAGGAGCCACTCAAAACAAAATACCACAGTAAATGGAAACAAGAGGGCAGAAGCATACACAAGATTGCCCTCGAGGTTAGGAGGCACACGGGAGACCCCGGTTTCGAAAAGGCAGGGAAAGACCTGAGCATAGATGCCCCAGGGTTCAATCCAGGCAACCTGAAACTGCCACTTGTGCTCACCACCCCCCACAAAGACACCTTCGTGGTAGAAAAGAGCTACCACGGGGATAGCGAAACACTGCTAAGAACCATTCTGAACCCCTCGGTGGGAATGACCCAGAAGCAGTTCTTGCTATTCAAGAACGGGGCCCTATCCCTTCTTCCCACCTGGCACGAGGTTGCAACAACACCCCTTCGCTCGGCGGTTGAGCTATTGGCAAGCAATGAACACACCCCTCCCCCGGAAGAAAACCCCCTAAAAAAGCCGGATGCAGGGGCAAAGAAGGATCGCTCCTGCCTCAGGTGACCGATTCTTGCCCCCACATCTGCTTACGCCTTCTCGTTAAAGAGCAGGCCTATAAACTCTTGCATCTTTTCGTAGCGCTCCAGGGCCTCCTCGGGAGGGATCTCCATGATCACCTCTCCCGTCTGCTTGTCGGTTATCTTCACCACCACTTGGTGAGACTTCTGGTGCACAATGAAACGCCTCTCTACGTTAAAGATCTCCAAGGCCTTGTTGATGCTGTCAACCGCCTTCTGAACCCTGTGAAGGGGCACTGGCTGGCCCTGGTGGGAGACGGCTGCCTTTGCCCCCTGCTCGCTCTTGCCGGGCTCAGAAACGGCATTAGCAACCACCACGGGCTGCTGCACCTGTGTAGCCCTTCCTGCCACCTCTTCTATCATCTTCGCATCACCACCTTTCGCTCGTTCAAAGGGGGCGGACGGGTTCTCCCGCCCGCCCTGATTAACCTAACCCTAACTACCTGAGAAGCTGCAGCACCGACTGGGGTATGGTGTTGGCCTGGGCCAGCATGGCCATGGCCGTCT
>CAZQJB010000085.1:0-6291 GCA_964593115.1 uncultured Aquificales bacterium | reverse complement strand
CAAATAGAAAGAGAAAGATAGCCGCAGATGGGATCACGATTGCCACTGGTCCCTTGGTGAGAAAGCCCGCCGCTGCAGGGATAGAAGAGAGGGTGTAGAAAAGCTCTTTTTTTCGGCCCTCCTCCTGGTATCCGTAAAGGAAGAGAAGGATGGTGCATAGCACGGACACGCAAAGGGCCATGTCTGGAAGGCACCGCCTGGCGGTGAGCAGGTACTCCAGGGTGAAGAGAAGAAAGGCGGCGCTAACCAGTCCCTCGAGCTCACCGAACAGGTTTTTGCCCAGCAGAAAGGTGAGCCATACCCCCAGTATCCCCAGCAGGGCGAAGGGTAAGCGAGCCGAGAACTCGCTCACCCTCCCCTTGTTTACCAGGATCGAGGATGCGGCTATCAACCAGTACGTTAAGGGAGGCTTGTCTGAGCGTAGCCTGCCCTTGTAGATGGGGTTCACCCAGTCACCGTTGGTGAGCATGTTACGTGCGGTGTGGGCGTAGCGTGGCTCGTTGTTGTTCCACAAAGAGACCCTTCCCAGCCCCGTAAGGCATAGCAGGCTGCTGGCGAGGATAAGGGCCACCACCAGCAGCTTCGATAGGCGTCCCACGGACGAATGTTTCTCCCTGTCTCCCTGGGCTGTTTCACCGCCAGGGTCCTTTGGCACAAGGATCCCTGCAGAATGGAGAGAGGCTTCATGCCATGCGCATTCTCTCTCTATGTTGTCAGGGGCCGATCCATTGCCAGTTCGTGGGGTTGCCCCATTCTGCATGCCCGGGCACTCCTTTCCCTGGGATATCTTGGTAGGTTAATGCCCTGAGCTTGCCTGGGACTGTCCCCAGGATTGCCGTTTGGTAATCTTGGACTCAGTTTGGTTGGTTCTGGGAAGCGCCGTTTTCCATGTGGCGTGAGCCGGGAAGCACCACGGTGAACCTGCTCCCCTCGTTGGGGGTGCTCTCCACCAGTATCTCTCCCCCGTGGGCCCTGACCAGGGCTTGGGCCAGGCTCAGCCCCAGGCCGCTTCCTGGGGTGGAGCGGCTCTTGTCTCCCCGGTAGAACCTGTTGAATATCTTGGGTATCTCTCTTTGGTCTATTCCGTTTCCCGTGTCCTCTACCACGAGCTTTACCGCGCCTTCCTCATCCGCGATCACGAGAGATACCCTGCCCCCGGCAGGTGTGTATTTGATGGCGTTGTCGAGCAGGTTTGCCAGTACCCTTTGCAGCTTTGCCCTGTCTCCCCTGGTGGTTACCGGATGGGACGGCAGGCGGGTTTCAAGGGTAACACCCTTCTCTTCGGCCATGGGAGAAAATATCTCTGCTGCGTTTCTCGCCATCTCCACCATCTCCACCTCTGAGTGGCCCATCTCGGCCATACCAGACTCCGCCTTGGTTATCTCGAGCATGGTGTTCACCATCGCTACCAGCCTGTCGCTCTCTTCCACCACTGTGGCGGCCATCTCTCTGAAGTCGTCCAGGTCGCTGCTGCCGGTAAGGGTTGTCTCCGCTATTCCCCTTATCCTGGTTACAGGGCTGCGCAGGTCGTGGGCGATGTTGTCGGTCACCTCCTTAAGCTCCCTCACCGCCGCCTCTATCCGGTCCAGCATCTCGTTGAAGGCCTGGGCAAGCGCGTCTATTTCAAGCCCCTCGTTCATGGCTGGTACGCGCTTGGAGAGGTCTCCCTTGGTGATCTCCCTGGCGGTCTGGGTCACCCTTTTCACTCCCGCCATGGATTTAAGAGAGAGAAACCAGCCTAAAAGGGCGCCAAAGACCAGCATAACCACAGTGGCAACAGCAAAGGTCTCCCTGTAGCGCTTCATTACCAGATCGGCATCACGGCGGCTCTTTCCCACCACGATTATCTTGCCATCGCCGGTGGGAACCATCAGCACCCTCACCTTGTGGGCATGCCCGGGAAAAGAGAGGGTGAAGAAAGAGGGCCCCTCCTTTGGAAGCAGCTCTTTGAAGGACCTGAAGGATATCTCGTTTCCCCAGGGGGAGAGGTCTGAAGAGGCCAGCACCTCGGAGTTTTCAGAGAGGAGGAGAAAGAATACCCTTCTCACCCCGCTGGCCCTTGCCTCGCGCTTGAAGTCGATGTCGAGTCCCCAAAGGCCGTTGTCCGAGTAGATGGCCATGAACTCCTTGGCCTCGCTCATCAAGTCCTCGTCCTCGATTCTGCTAAGGTTCCAGCCAAGTGACGCGTAAACCAGCAGGAACACCACCAGCGAGAAGGTGCCCAGTAGCACGGTGTACCATAGGGTTAAGCGAAATGTTACTGTCTCTGTAAACTCAGTCGCGTTCTTCAAGGATGTACCCCACCCCTCGAATGGTGTGGATGAGCTGCTTTTTGAAGGGCCGGTCCACCTTCTCCCTTAGCCTGCATATTCTGGTCTCAACCACGTTGGTCTGGGGATCAAAGTTGTAGTCCCAGACGTGCTCCATGATCATGGTCTTTGAGACCACCCGGCCGGCGTTTCTCATGAGGTACTCCAGCAGGGAGAACTCTTTAGGTTGAAGCTCCACCTCTTGCCCCCCTCTGAACACCTTTCGTTTCACCAGGTCCATGTTGAGGTCTCCCACGGTGAGGGTGGTGGGCTCAGTGGCCTGTGTGGCCCTGCGGATGAGGGCGTGTATCCTGGCCACCAGCTCTGAAAATGCAAAGGGCTTCACCATGTAGTCGTCACCCCCTGCCTGCAGGCCCTTGACCCTATCGTCCACAGAGCTCTTGGCGCTGAGGACGAGGACGGGGATGGTTATTCCGTTTCGCCTCAGCTCGTCAATGAGGGATAGCCCGTCCCTTTTGGGCAGCATGATGTCAACCACCGCGGCGTCGTAGGGCTCTGAAAGGGCAAGGACCAGGCCCTCTTCCCCGTCCTTGGCATGGTCAACGGCGAAGCCCTCTTGCCTTAGACCCTTCACGATGAAGTTGGCGGTCTGTATGTCGTCCTCAACCAGCAGAACCTTCACCTCGGTCTCACCTCCCGGCAGTCGCGGCGTGGGCCGCCTTGCCAAGGTATCTTCACCATCTTTACGCAGTGGGTCAAGCTCTTTGATTGCCAGATTGTAATTTGAAATGGCCGGTTTCAGGGCCAATAGTTTCGTTTCATGAAGAGATGGTTACTGGCGGGAGTGGCCTTGTTTCTTGCTGCAGGTGCAGTGTTACTGTTTCTGCCCCATCTATGCGACAGCATTCTGGGAGGTCACCTTCAGCGCAGCAGAAACCGGGTCGAGACATCTAATTACCGGATGGTGGTGTCAGGTGGAATAGTGTCTGACGCCGAACCTATGAGCGTAGACGTGAGGTCAACCTCCTTGGGCATAGACCTGGTGCTTAGGGGCGAAGTGGAGAAGAAGCCAAGAAGCCTGGTGGTGGAGGTGAGCAACCTGCCCAGGGACTTGGTGGTGGAGCACAGGGGCCCTGGGGTTGTTACCAAAGGTGGAGACTCGGTGATCGCGGTGGTCTCGCTGAAGAGGAGGCCTGTGGAGTTTCGCCTTCATGCCCACCCTCGCAACGAGGGGCCCAACTTCACCTTCTGGGTTGGAGGCGACAGCAGGGGAAGGCCAGATCTCTTGCTCGAACTGTTCAAGTTGGCCATGGAGCGAAGGCCCAGGTTCGTGGTGCTCGAGGGAGACCTGGTGGGTAACGGGTTGTGGTGGCAGTACGACGAACTGATGGAGATGTTAGATAACTTCCCGGTGCCGGTGGTTGCCGTGCCTGGCAACCACGACCTTGAGCTGTGCGGGAGGCGTTATTTCACCAGGTACCTTGCCCCCGACCACTACGCCTTCAGCTACGGGGACAGCCTTTTCGTGGTGCTCGACACCAACAGAGAGGAGCGGGGCCAGTTGGATTGGCTTAACAGGGTTCTCGGCGAACATTCCTACCGGCACAGGTTTGTTTTCGTGCACAAGCCCCCCTTTGACCCCAGGCCGGGGCATAACCATTGCA
Organism: uncultured Aquificales bacterium; assembly: GCA_964593115.1. GTDB lineage: Bacteria > Thermosulfidibacterota > Thermosulfidibacteria > Thermosulfidibacterales > JALWSI01 > JALWSI01. The sequence continues at coordinate 2,357 of CAZQJB010000085.1, read as the reverse complement.
TGAAGAACAGGGCCTTTGCTAATGGATTGCTGCAGGCCGTGGCCAGACACCACGTGGACGTTCTCTTCTGCTCGCACATCCACACCTTTATCCAGACCAGTTACCGGGGAGTGAGAATAGTGGTGACAGGGGGGCTCGGCGCCCACAGAAAGGAGCCCTTGTGCCCCTTTCACTACGTGAAGGTGGAGGTTAAGGGCGAGAGGGTGAGCCTTAAAATGGTTCCCCTGAAATGAGGTTTCTGGGCGAAATCCTCTCTTGACGAGATAGGGGGCATTCTCTATTTAGGGGCCGAAGGCTAAGGTTGGAATTGATGAGGGAGAAGGGCAATCCTTAAATTCTCGAGAGGACGAGAGGGGAAGAGATATGGCTGAAGCCGAGGATAGAATCCAGGAAGAAGAGCAGAAAGAGAGTGAGGAGTCTCTGGAAGAGGAGACTTCCCAGGGGGAGGTAGAGGCTGAGGAGTATGTTCAAGTCGAGGAAAACCAAGTTGATACCGAAAAGATTGAGAGAGGAAAGGAGGAAGAGGAGATGTCGGAAGAGCGGGAAGAGAAGGTTGTGAGCAAGGGGGAGGAGTCCAAGTTTCTGACCTATGCGGCGGTTGGTCTCGCCATCGTGGCGTTGTTCTTCAGTTTCTGGGGATTCTCAACCCAGCTAAAGGAGCAGAAGCTGGAGGCACTGGAGGCAAAGGAGGCTGCCCTGGAGAAGAAGGTGGAGAAGGTTGGCAAGGCCCAGCTGGTCAGCGACTTCTCCCTGAAGGCCGCCCAGGTTTACATGCTCACCATGGTGGACCGTAATTACCCGGCGGCCCAGAAGTTGGTGGCAGAGATGAAGGCAGAGGCCGCCTCTTTTGGCAAGTCTGGCGCCAAGCTGAACGCCCTGCTCGATGCCCTGGATGCCGAGGTGAAGAAGGGCCCGTCTCCTATTCCCGGTTTGGTCAGTGCCCTTAACGCCGAGGTGAAGGCCGCTGCTGGGATGGCCCCTGCTACTGCTCCTGCAAAGGCCGAGGCGAAGCCCGCTCCTCAGGTTAAGACCGAGAAGGCCCCGGCAAAGGCAGAGGTGAAAGAGGAGAAAAAGGCCGAGATTAAGGCCGAGGTGAAGAAGGAGTCCACCGAGAAGAAGGCGGAGGCGAAAAAGGAAGAGGCACCAGCCCCTGCCAAGAAGGTTTTCAAAGAGCCACCCCGTCCAGGGGAGGAGCCAGGTGGTCTCACCTCCAGCATGTTCCACATGTGGCAGAAGCTCTCCCCCTATTCGGACAAGTGAGGTGAGTGCCTACGGCCACGGGAGATGAGAGGGTCTTAGAGGTACGGGATCTAAGGATCTCGTTCAGAAATGGAGATAGAGGAGAGGTTCCCGCTGTGCGGGGCCTCTCCTTTTTCGTGGAAAGGGGAGAGGTTTACGCCCTGGTGGGGGCCTCGGGATCGGGGAAATCTGTAACCTCTCTCTCTATGCTTCGCCTTTTGCCCCCCTCGGCAAGGGTAGATGGAGAGGTGGTTTTCGAGGGCAGAGAGGTGCTGGGCATGCCAGAAAGAGAGGTGAGGGCCCTGAGGGGCGGTGGCGTGTCCATGATCTTCCAGGATCCCGTGGCCTCCCTCGACCCTACCATGCGGGTGGGGGACCAGGTTGTTGAGGGGATGTTGCTAAAAAGGGGGGTCTCAAGGGCCCAGGCCTGGAAGGACACCGTGAGGCTTCTTGGCGAGATGGGTATCCCCTCTCCTCAAGAGGTGGCAAGGTCGTATCCCCACCAGCTTAGCGGTGGCATGTGCCAACGGGTGATGATTGCCATGGCGCTCTCACGCCATCCCAGGCTCTTGATTGCAGACGAGCCCACCACTGCCCTGGACGTGACCGTTCAGGCACAGATTCTGTCGTTAATGAGAACGCTGATCGTTAGAGAGGGCACCTCCCTGCTCTTCATCACCCATGACCTGGCGATAGTGGCGGAGATGGCTGACAGGGTGGGTATAATCTGGCACGGTGAGCTGTGGGAGGAGGCCCCGGTGGAGAACCTTTTCAACTCTCCGATCCACCCATACACCCAGATGCTCATGCAGGCCCTTCCCGACATGGAGAGAGAGGACCCCTTTTTCTCCATCTCCACGGTGCTGACTGAGAGGGGCGAAGGCAAGGGTTGTCCTTTTTATCCTGGCTGTCCCCAGCGTCTCCCCATCTGTGCCCAAGAGGCTTCTCCCTGGTTTCAGGATGGCGCCCACAAGGTGAGATGCTGGCTCGAAAAGGAGGACGTGCTTTAGCCCCTTTGGCTTGTGCCGGTTCCCTCAAGGGACCTGTCCCACCATTTGCCCTGCCATAGGTTTCTTCTCTTCATCCTTAGGGATATCTTGTTTAACACCTCTCTTTTG
>CAZQJB010000084.1:0-6293 GCA_964593115.1 uncultured Aquificales bacterium | reverse complement strand
ATTTTCCATAACTTTCAGTGTTTACGCATTGATGCCCACTATTTTGGTTGAACGGTTGCGCACTCATGGGTTGTTCACTCACATGGATTTTAGGCCAACCTGGCTGGGCAGGGCCTGTGGGCCTGGTATTTAAGAGACCTGTCCCCCCCCCTGTAGCCTGTCTGTATCAAGTCTAATCCCACTTTACTACCCTATGCCCTGGTCCTGGGCGTGCATTATAGATGTTACAAAATAGGGCTTCCTATTTTTACTCCCGCACCTGTCCCTCGCCCATGACAATATACTTGCAGCATGTGAGGTCTTCAAGCCCCATTGGGCCCCTGCAGTGGAGTTTTTGTGTAGAGATGCCCATCTCGGCACCCAGACCGAACTCGAAACCGTCTGTGAACCTGGTGGATGCGTTTACGTAAACGGCAGCGGAGTCTGTCTTGCGTAGAAAGTCCATGGCCCTTTTGTAGTTCTCGGTAACTATGGCCTCTGAGTGTGCCGAGCCGTACCTGTGGATGTGGGCTATGGCCTCGTCCATGCCGTCCACCACCCTCACCGCCAGCACCAGGTCAAGGTACTCTTCTTCCCAGTCCTCTTCGGTGGCCGCCTCGATGCCTGGGAGTATCTCCCTGGTCCTGGGGCATCCCTTTAGCCTAACCCCTGCCTTGGCGAAGATGTGTGCCATCTCTGGCAGGAATCTCTCTGCTATTGGCTCGTCCACCAGCATGGTCTCCATGGCGTTGCACACCCCTGGGCGCTGCACCTTGGCGTTGAAGCAGATTGACTTTGCCATCTCCAGGTCTGCATCCCTGTCAACGAAGGTGTGGCACACCCCCTTGTAGTGGAACACCACGGGTATGCGCGAGTTCTCTGCCACGAAGCGTATCAGCCCTTCGCCCCCCCTGGGCACCACCAGGTCGATGAGGTCGTCCCTTTTCAGCAGCTCTCCCACGGCGGCCCTGTCGGGGGTGTCCACGAACTGTATGGCCTCTTTGTTCACCCCGCTGGCCTCTGCCGCATCCCTGGCTATCTCCGCCAGTATGCTGTTGGAGTGTATGGCCTCTGAGCCCCCCCTAAGCAGCACAGCGTTGCCCGACTTGATGCAGAGTGCCACGGTGTCGATGGTGACGTTTGGGCGTGACTCGTAGATGATGGCCACCACCCCCAGTGGCACCCGCATCTTGCCGATGAGCAGGTTGTTGGGGCGTTTCCACATCTTCACCACCTCGCCCACGGGGTCAGGGAGTGCTGCCACCTGCCTCAGACCCTCTGCCATGCCCGCTATGCGCTTGTCGTTGAGCAGCAGCCTGTCCATGAGGGCAGACGAGAGCCCCTTCTTTTCACCTGCCTCGAGGTCTCTCTTGTTCAACTCTTTTATTCGCCCTGCCTCTTCCTCGATACGCTCAGCCATCTTGAGCAGGGCCTGGTTCTTCACCTGCGAAGAGAGGGTGGCCACCTCTCTGCCCGCCTCTTTGGCCATTCTGGCCTTCTTCTCGATTATCTCCCGTAGCTCCATGCTCTCCTCCCGTCTGTTGTTCCGTCTGGGATGTGAACCTACCATCTGCGCCAATGCCCTTCAAGGTTTGGGATTGCACACGCTTGACAAGGGGATGAGACTGCCCTTATACCCTCTTCCACTTCGCCTGGGAAAGGAAGAACAGAAGAAGAGGTGTTCGTAAGGGTTTCAGACATACCTGAAGAGGGGATTAAGCTGGTTGTGGACGAGCTCATACCTCCCCTTGACCCCTCGGTGGGAGAGGTGATCCCCGTGGTGGGGCCTGCCACCGGTAGCCTTTGGCTGCATCCCTTGTCAAAGGGGGTGGTGAGGGTGAAGGGCGTTGTCAGGTGCACCCTTATGCTCTGCTGCAGCCGCTGCCTCGAGCCTTTTCTATGGGATGCCCAGGTGGAGGTGAGCGAGCTGTGTGCCCCTGCCAGGGGAGGCATGGTGCCCAAGGGTGAGCTGGAAGACGCCTTTGCATACACCCACGGCGAGATAGACCTGACCGCCCTTTACACCTCGCTGCTCTACTCGGTGCTCGAGATGAAGCCCCTTTGCTCACCTGGGTGCAAGGGGTTGTGTCCCACCTGTGGAGCTAATAGAAACAGGGAGTCTTGCCGTTGCGAAGACAGGCTGAAAGATCCCAGGTGGGATGTGCTTGAAGAGATAAAGAGGCGTATGAACAAGAGAGACGTTGCATGAGTAACCTTGCAACTCCTTGAAGTTTCAACATGAAAGGAGAACACCATGGCGGTACCACAGAACAGACAATCGAGGTCGAGGCGTGACAAGCGCAGGGCCCAGTGGAAGGCAAAGTTCAAGGGCCCCAACTTTTCTACCTGTCCCAACTGCCAGGAGCCGAAGCTGCCCCACAGGGTGTGCCCGAGCTGCGGTTTCTACCGTGACAGAGAGGTACTGGTAGTAGAGGAGTAGTGGCCCTGCTGGGAGCAATAGGGGTGGTTGCACCGCCTGGTTGTGAGGGGGCGGCGTGCGCATAGCCCTGGACGCCATGGGCGGGGACCACGCCCCCAGGGAGATAGTGAAGGGGGCCATAGAGGCGGTGCAGAGGTGCGACTGCGAGATCGTATTGGTGGGTGACCAGGAGATAATCAAGCAGGAGCTGAAACGCGCAGGCGCCTCTGACCAGTTTCCCATATTCGTCAAGCACGCACCAGACGTGATTGGCATGGGCGAGCCCCCCTCAATGGCCCTGCGCAAGAAGAGGCAGTCCTCCATCTGGCGGGCTGTGGAGATGGTTAAGCGTGGCAAGGCCCAGGCGGTGGTGAGCGCAGGCAACACCGGGGCGGTGATGGTGTCGGCCAAGCTGCAGCTTCGCACCCTTGAGGGAGTTGCCCGGCCTGCCATTGCCGTGACCCTGCCCTCGCAGAAAGAGCCTTTTCTGCTACTGGACGCCGGGGCCAACGTGGACTGCAAGCCCGAGAACCTTTTGGAGTTTGCAATAATGGGCCACCTGTATGCCAAGCACATCATGGGGATAGAGCGTCCCAGGATAGGGCTGTTGAGCATAGGGGAAGAGGACACCAAGGGCGACTCGCTGGTGAAGCAGACCTATCCCCTGTTGAGGCAGGTGCCCCAGCTTCACTTTATCGGTAACGTAGAGGGCAAAGAGCTTTACCACAACGTGGCCGACGTGGTGGTGTGCGACGGCTTTGCAGGCAACCTTGCCCTGAAGATAAGCGAGAGCACCGCTGGCCTGCTTCTGCACCTGTTGAAAGAGGCGTTCAAGAACGGTGGTGTCAGGGGTGCCATAGGCTACTGGGCCCTGAGGCCGTTCTTGAGAGAGATAAAGTACAGAACCGATTACAAGGAGTACGGAGGAGCCCCCCTGTTAGGGGTGAACGGGATCTGCATCATATCCCACGGCAGCTCTGACGCAAAGGCGGTGACCAACGCCATTCGCGTGGCCAAGGACCTTGCCACTAACCACCTGAACAGGCGGATACAGGAGCACCTTGCCGCCATCAGGGGAACTTCGGGCAAGCGCTTCTGGGACAAGCTGATGGAGACCATCCCATCGTGGAGGGAGGAGGACGAAGAGGTGGCGGAAGAAGAGAGAGGTGACGAGAAATGAGGTCGGTTATCAAGGGTTTGGGAGTGGCGGTTCCACCCAGCGTTCTCACCAACCAGGATCTCGAGAAGATGCTGGACACAACCGACGAGTGGATAACCCAGAGAACGGGGATAAAGACCAGGTACAAGGCTCCCCCCGATGTGGCCACCTCTGACCTTGGGGCCGAGGCGTGCAGGAGGGCCCTTGAGGATGCAGGGGTGGAGAAGGAGAAGGTGGAGATGCTCATCTGCGCAACTGCATCCCCCGACACCCCCCTGCCCTCCACCGCATGCTGGATGCAGCCCAAGCTGGGGATTCCCGGGGTTCCGGTCTTTGACGTGAGCGCCGCCTGCTCTGGGTTTCTCTACGGTCTCACCGTGGCAGACCAGTTCGTAAAAACCGGGGCCTACGACAACGTGCTGGTGGTGGGCGCCGAGATACTATCCCGGATAGCAAACTGGAACGACCGCTCCACCTGCGTGCTGGTGGGTGACGGTGCCGGGGCGGTGCTTCTGGGGAGGGGTGAAGGGTCTTCCACCAGGGGCATCTGGGGCTCTAAGCTGCATGCAGACGGTACCTTTGCCAAGTTCCTCTGGACGCCTGCAGGGGGAACGGTGAAACCCGCCACCCACGAGACCGTCGAGCAGGGGCTTCACGGGTTCACCATGAGGGGAAACGAGCTCTTCAAGGTGGCGGTCAGGCACATGACCAGCGTGGTCTTTGAACTGCTGGAAGAGTTAGGGGTGGGCTCTGAAGAGATAGACTGGGTAGTGCCTCACCAGGCCAACGTTCGCATACTGCAGTCTCTGGCCAAGAGGCTGAAGGTGCCCTGGGAGAGGGTTGTTGTTACAATAGAGCACTACGGCAACACCTCGGCTGCCTCTATTCCTTTGTCGCTTCACGAGGCCGTCGAGGATGGTAGAATAAAAAGGGGCCAGAAGGTGTTGTTCGTCTCTTTCGGTGGCGGTCTCACCTGGGGTGCCTCTCTGGTGGAGTGGTAGAATATGAAGAGACTTTTCAGAACAGCTATCTGTGACCTGCTGGGAATCGAGTATCCCATCATCCAGGGTGGCATGGCCTGGGTATCTGACGCCCAGTTGGCCGCTGCGGTGTCCAACGCCGGTGGGCTGGGAATAATAGCCGCGGGACACTCCGAGCCCGACTACGTGAGGGGAGAGATACGCAGGGCCAAAGAGCTTACCAAGAAGCCCTTCGGGGTGAACGTTATGCTCATGTCCCAGCACGTGGACGAGGTTGTGGACCTCATCATCGAGGAAGAGGTGCCCGTGGTGGCCACGGGGGCAGGTAATCCTGGGCGTTACATGAAGAGGTTTCAGGAGAAGGGGATAAAGGTGGTGCCCGTGGTGGCATCGGTGGCCCTTGCCAGGCGCATGGTGAGGGAGGGGGCCGATGCCGTCATCGTGGAGGGCACCGAGGCCGGGGGACACATTGGCGAGCTCACCACAATGGCCCTGGTTCCCCAGGTGGTTAAGGCGGTCTCTGTTCCCGTGGTTGCCGCGGGAGGCATAGCCACGGGGGCGGGATTTTTAGCGGCCCTGGCCCTTGGCGCACAGGGTGTGCAGAAGGGCACCAGGTTTGCCTGCACCAAGGAGTGTGCCGTGCATCCCAGGTGGAAAGAGGTTTACCTCAAGGCTGGAGACAGGGACACCGTGGTTACTGGAAGAAGCACCGGGCACCCTGTTAGGATAATCAAGAACAAGCTTGCAAGGGAGTTCCAGAAGCTCGAAAAGCGGTGTGCCCCTGTGGAGGAGCTCGAGAAGCTGGGTGAGGGGGCCCTGAGACTGGCGGCGGTTGACGGTGACGTGCAGAGGGGCTCGGTGATGGCGGGCCAGATAGTGGGCATAATCGACGACGAGCCCACGGTGGCAGAGGTGATCCAGAGGGTTCTCACCGAGGCCAAGGAGATACTAAACTCCCTCTGCAGTAGCTACGGGGGTTGAGGATGGGCAAGAGGGCCTTCGTTTTCCCAGGCCAGGGCTCCCAGCAGGTGGGGATGGGCCAGGGTGCCTTCAAGGAGTGGCCAGAGGCAAGGGAGGTGTTCGAGAGGGCGGGTGCCGCTTTGAACGAGGATATGGCGGCTCTCTGTTTCAATGGGCCACAGGAGAGGCTCACCCTCACAGAGAACGCCCAACCGGCGCTGCTCACGGTCAGTTCTGCCCTCTACCAGGTGCTCGCCTCCCGGGGGCTGGCTCCCGACTTCGTGGCGGGCCACAGCCTTGGTGAGTACTCGGCCCTCGTGGCCGCAGGGGTGATCTCATTGGAAGACGGCGTGAGGGCTGTGAGGTTGAGGGGAAGGTTCATGCAAGAGGCGGTGCCCCCTGGAGAGGGTGGCATGGCTGCCCTGATGGGCCTTTCCCGCGGGCAGGTTGAGGAGCTGTGTGCCCAGGTTAGCAGCGAGACGGGCAGGGTGGTAGAGCCTGCAAACTTCAACTCTCCGCAGCAGATAGTGGTGTCGGGGCACAGGGATGCGGTGCTAAGGCTCATGGATGCCGCTAAGGAGGCAGGGTGCAGAAGGGCGGTGGAGCTGAAGGTGAGCGCCCCCTTCCATTGCAGTCTAATGAGGCCCGCCCAGGAGAGGCTTGCAGGGGTGTTAGGCGAGATTGCCTTTTCTGAGCCCGCCTTTCCCGTGCTACCAAACGTTACCGCCGAACCGGTCTCTGATGGTCACACCCTAAGGGAGCTGCTGGTTCGTCAGGTCACCGCCCCTGTTCTCTG
>CAZQJB010000083.1:0-6337 GCA_964593115.1 uncultured Aquificales bacterium | reverse complement strand
CCTCTGCCATGCACTACATAAAAAGCGGGCCACTTGGGCCCGCCTGGTGCGTTACATGAAAGGTTAACCTAAAAGAGGTCAAACCTCTCTCGAAGAGTCCACCATCTCTATTATGGCCATGGGCGCCGCATCTCCCCTGCGATACCCCAGCTTGTAGATGCGGCAGTATCCCCCCTTACGGTCGGCGTACCTCGGTGCAAGCTCTGAGAAGAGCTTGTGAACCACCTTCTTGTCGTTTATCACCGCCAGGGCCTGCCTGCGGGCATGAAGGTCTCCCCTTTTGCCAAGGGTGACCATCTTGTCCACCAGGGGCTTCACCGCCTTGGCCTTCACCAGGGTGGTCTCTATTCTCTCGTGGCGAAGCACCTCGGTGACCAGGTTTCTCAAAAGGGCCTTTCTGTGCCCCGCCTTTCTGCCTAACTTGGGTACCTTTCTTCCATGTCTCACGGCAGGTTATCCTCCTCTCACTCTTCCTGGGCCTCTGCAACCTCTTCCCCCGAATCCATGCCAAGGGTGAGGCCAAACTTCGCCAGAACCTCTTGCACCTCTTGCAGCGACTTCTTACCGAAGTTGCGCACCTTCAACAGGTCTGACTCCTTCTTCTTGATCAGGTCGCCTATGGTGTTTATGTTCATTCTCTTCAGGCAGTTGTGTGAACGAACCGTCAGGCCCAGCTCGTCTATTGAGCGCTCCAGGATGCTCTCTTTCTCGTCCACCGCCTCGTCCTTCTCGGCGGACACCGGGGAGACCACCTGGGGCTCCTCTTCGAAGACAGAGAAGAGGCCCATGTGGTCCTTCAATATGGTGGCAGCCACCGACACCGCGTCTTTTGGATGCACCGCCCCCGTGGTCCATACGTCTAATATCAGCCTGTCGTAGTCGGTCTCGCGGCCAACACGGGCGTTCTCTACCCTGAAGTTCACCTTGCGCACCGGCGAAAAGGCGGCGTCAACCAATATGGTTCCCACGGGAAGCCCCCGGTGCTCCATCTTCTCCACTGGGAGATAGCCGGTGCCCCTGGACACCTTCATCTCCATCCTGAACTCCACCTCGTCACTGTCAAGGGTGGCAATGAGCAGGTCGGGATTCAACACCTCTATGTCAGGGGGAGACTCTATGTCAGAGGCCCTAACCTCGCCGGGGCCCCTCTTCTCTACAACCAGGGTCCTATCTTCGTCGGTGTAGCTTTTGAACAACAGCTCTTTCACGTTCAGGATTATGTGGGTAACATCCTCTTTAACCCCCGGTATGGTGGTGAACTCGTAGTCCACCCCCTCTATCTTCACAGAGGTGACAGCCGCTCCAGGCAGGGAGGAGAGCAACACCCTTCTCATGGCGTTGCCCAGGGTGATGCCGTACCCCCTGTCCAAGGGCTCCACGAAGAGCCTGCCGTAGGTGGAAGTGAGGGTCTCTTCGTCAAACTCGCACCTGGTAGGCTTAATGATTGACGCCCAAGTGTTATACATGGTTCACCCCTGCTCTCATTATTTAGAGTAGAGCTCCACTATCAGCGACTCGTTGATGGGAAGAGGCACATCCTCCCTGCGGGGAATCTGCTGGAACACCCCCCTCATCTTCTCTGGATCCACCTCGAGCCAGGGGATGCTGCCCCTGTGCTCTGCCACCTCAAGCGACTCCTTTATCCTCGTAAGGTTTCTGCTCTTCTCTTTCACCTCCACCACGTCGTTGGGCCTGAGCAGGTAACTGGGAATGTTCACCTTTCTGCCGTTCACCCTGAAATGGCCATGCCTTACCAGCTGCCTGGCCTCGCGGCGGGACGAGGCGAACCCCATGCGGTAAACGGTGTTGTCGAGCCTGCGCTCGAGGAGGATGATGAGGTTCTCTCCCGTCAGGCCCTTCATGCGCGACGCCTTGTAGAAATAGTTCTTGAACTGGGTCTCTAAAAGGCCGTAGATCCTCTTCATCTTCTGCTTCTCCCTGAGACGCAGACCGTACTCGGTGACCTTACCCCTTCTCCTGCCGTGCTGGCCAGGGGGGAAGTTTCTATGCTCCAAGGGACACTTGTCTGTCACGCACTTGGTGCCTTTGAGGAAGAGCTTCTCTCCCTCTCTTCTGCACATCCTGCAAACGGAACCTGTGTATCGAGCCAACCTCTACCTCCTCATCTCAAAACCAGATCAAACCCTTCTCTTCTTCCTTGGGCGGCACCCATTGTGCGGAAGCGGGGTCACGTCTTTGATCAATATGACGTTGAGCCCAGCGCTCTGCAGTGCTCTTATGGCCGCCTCGCGACCGGGACCGGGTCCCTTCACGTAAACCTCGACCCACTTCATACCGCAGGTGTCTATGGCCTTCTTGGCCACCGCCTCTCCTGCGAGCTGGGCCGCATAGGGGGTGCTCTTTCTCGTTCCCTTGAACCCCACGGTACCTGCCGAACCCCAGGTCAGTGTGTTACCCCGGGGATCCGTTATCGTCACTATGGTGTTGTTAAAGGTGGACTGTATGTGAGCCACCCCAGTAGGGACCACCTTCTTCTCTTTTCTCTTACCCCTTCTGCGTTTCGCCATAAAGACTCCTCCTTAACACTCTAAAAGAAGCAAAAGGTGGCAAACACCCTACTTCTTTGCTCCCCTCTTCTTACCTCTTCCTGCAACGGTCCTCTTGGGACCCTTTCGAGACCTGGCATTGGTCCTTGTGCGCTGCCCCCTTACGGGGAGCCCCGCTATGTGCCTTAGTCCCCGGTAGCAGCCTATCTCGATGAGCCGCTTGATGTTCATGGCTATCTCTTTTCGCAGCTCACCCTCAACGTGATATTCGTGGTCAATGAACGCACGAATCTTACTAACCTCGTCTGGGGTCAAGTCTTTTACTCTCTTGTCAGGATCCACCCCCGTGCTATCGAGTATCGCCTTGGCCCTGGTGTGGCCGATGCCATAGATGTAGGTTAAGGCAACCTCGATCCTCTTGTTCTTTGGCAAGTCAACTCCGGCGATTCTTGCCAACTGACACCTCCTTAATTAGTTATCCCTGGCGCTGCTTGTGGCGGGGGTTCTTGCATATAACCCTCACCACGCCCTTGCGCCGTATTATCTTGCAATGGGCACACCTTTTCTTTACCGATGGTCTCACCTTCATCGTCAAACCTCCGTCCCGTAACCGCCATCAATAGCGGTACACGATTCTTCCCTTGGTCAAGTCGTAGGCACTAAGAGAGACCTTAACCCTGTCGCCGGGAAGGATGCGTATGAAGTGCATCCTCATCTTGCCCGAGACGTGGGCCAGCACCTCCATGCCGTTCTCTAACTCAACGCGAAACATGGCGTTGGGGAGGTTTTCTACAACCACCCCCATCATCTCCATGGTATCGCCCTGCTGGTTTTTTGCCATATTCCCCTTAACCCCTAAACAACGGTCAGTATCTCGGGCCCGTTCTCGGTGACGGCTATGGTGTGCTCGAAGTGGGCCGCCAAAGACCCGTCCCTGGTGCAAGCGGTCCATCCGTCGGGTTTCACAACCACCTCGCCGCTGCCCATGGCCACCATGGGCTCTATGGCTATGGTCATACCCTCTACCAGCCCGGGGCCCTCTGAGCAGGGGCCGAAGTTGGGTATGGGAGGGTCTTCGTGTATCTCTCTTCCCACACCGTGGCCAACGTACTCGCGCACCACCGAGTAGCCGTTGGCCTCTACGCAACCCTGGACGGCACAGGATATGTCGCCAACCCGGTTGCCTGGCCTGGCCTGCTCTATGCCCCTGTGCAGGGCCTGCTCGGTCACCTCCATGAGCCGGCGGGCCTCGTCGCTTATCTCTCCAACGGCGAAGGTTGCAGCCCCGTCACCGAAGAAGCCCTTCAACATAACTCCAACATCGACGCTCACTATGTCGCCCTCTCTTAACACACGGCGCTTGGAAGGCAAACCGTGAACCACCTCTTCGTTCACCGAGGCACAGATGGCTGCAGGGTAGGCCTCGCTGTTGAACGAGGGCCTGTACCCCTTGAAGGCCGCCTTGGCCTTTCTCTTTCTTATCACCTCTTCCGCCTTCCTGTTCAGCGCCCAGGTGGTCAAGCCGGGACGCACAAACTCCCTTAGAACCTCTAAGACCTCCGCCACTATCCTGCTGCTTCTGCGAATGCCCTCTATCTCTTCACGGGTCTTGATTATGAGCAACTACACCCCCAGGGCCTTGCAGATCTCAGCAAATATCTCTTTTATCTCCTTGCTTCCGTCTATGTCCACCAGCACCCCCTGCCCCTTGTAGTACTCGATGAGGGGGGCGGTCTGGTCGTTGTAAACCTTGAGACGGTTCAGTATGGTCTCTTCCTTGTCGTCGTCACGCTGGTACAGCTCGCCACCACACTTGTCGCACACCCCCTCTTTCTTGGGGGGATTGAACTTGACGTGGTACATGGCACCGCACTTCTTGCAGGTGCGCCTGCCGGTTAGCCTGTCTAAAAGCTCTGACTCGGGCACAGCCACGTTCACCACGTACTCTATCTTTCTACCCATCTCGGCAAGCACCTTGTCCAGGGCCTCTGCCTGGGGAATGGTGCGGGGGAACCCGTCGAGAATGAAGCCCTTGGCGCAGTCGTCGGCGCCAAGGCGGTCTTTCACTATGCCTATCACCACCTCGTCGGGCACCAGCTTACCGCCGTCCATGTACTCCTTGGCCTTGAGGCCCATGGGGGTTCCCTCTTTCACGGCGGCCCTTAGCATGTCTCCCGTGGAGATCTGGGGTATTCCCAGCTTCTCCACCAGCATCTTGGCCTGGGTTCCCTTGCCTGCTCCCGGGGGACCTAACATTATGATGTTCATAACCTATCCTCCTCGAATCTCTATCTAACAGCAGCCTTCTTCATGAATCCCTCGTAGTGGCGCATCACCATGTGGGACTCTATCTGCTGCATGGTGTCAAGCGCAACACCAACCACGATGAGCAGTGAGGTGCCCCCGAAGTAGAAGGGAACGTTGAAGTACCTGATGAGAATGCTGGGCAACACGCAGACGAAACTCAGGTAGATGGCACCCCAGAAGGTGAGCCTGCTCAATACCCTGTCTATGTAGTCGGCGGTTCTCTGCCCTGGCCTTATGCCTGGTATGTAACCGCCGTACTTCTTCAGGTTGTCGGCCACGTCCTTGGGATTGAAGATGATTGCTGTGTAGAAGTAGGCGAAGAAGACTATCATCACCACGTATGGTATGATGTATCCCAGTGTGCCCGGCCTCAGTATCTCTGACACCTTCTGGGCTATGGGGCTGTGTATGAAACGGGCCGCGGTGGCTGGAAACATGATGACCGACGATGCGAAGATGGGGGGAATAACCCCCGAGGTGTTTATCTTCAAGGGCAGGTAGGTGCTTTGACCGCCGTACATCTTTCTGCCCACAACCCTTTTGGCATACTGCACGGTGATACGCCGCTGGGCCAGCTCCACGTAGGTGATGAAGGCCACCACCAAGAAGGCCACCACCAGTATGATGATGAAGGCAAACAGGGAGATCTCGCCTGCCTTCATGAGCCTGAAGGTGTTGGAGAGCGCCGTGGGCATGCCTGCCACGATACCGGCGAAGATGATGAGGGAGATACCGTTTCCTATGCCCCTCTCGTTTATCTGCTCTCCTATCCACATGATGAAACAGGTGCCTGCCACCATGGTGACCACCGTGACGAACACGAAACCGGCACCGGGGTTTATCACCAGGGGCACCCCCGAGGGGCTGCGCATGGACTGGATGCCCAGGGTTATCCCCAGGGCCTGGATGGCGCTGATGAAGACGGTGCCGTAACGGGTGTACTGTATTATCTTTTTGTGGCCCTCTTCACCCTCTTTCTTCAGTTGCTCAAGGTGGGGAACCACCACGGTGAGAAGCTCTATGATGATGGCCGCACTGATGTAAGGCATTATGCCCAGGGCGAAGATGGTGAGCTTTCGAAAGGCACCCCCCGAGAACAGGTCGAAGAAGCCCAGTATGGTGCCCTGGGTGTGGGCAAAGAACTCGGCCAGGGCGGGGCCGTTGATTCCCGGAACGGGAACGTGGGCACCCAGCCTGAAGACCGCCAGCATCAACAGGGTGAACCCTATGCGCGAACGCAGCTCGGGTATCTTGAAGAGGTTCTCAACGTCGGGTCTCATTACCCGATCACCTCCACGCTGCCCCCTGCAGCCTCTATCTTCTGCCTGGCAGAGGCGCTGAAGGCGTGTGCCTTGACGTTGAGCGGCTTGGTGAGTTCACCGTCGCCCAGCACCTTGAGCCCAGCCATGAGCTTTTTCACGATTCCCCTCTCAACGAGCACCTGGGGAGTAACCTGGGCCCCAGAGTCGAAGAGGGCGTCGAGCCTCTTCAGGTTTATCACCGCGTACTCTACCCTGTTGGGG
>CAZQJB010000082.1:0-6420 GCA_964593115.1 uncultured Aquificales bacterium | reverse complement strand
AAGCTGGTGCATCTCTCCCTCCTCTGTTCTCTTTATCTGCCTTACTTTCAAGGGAAATTATACAAATGACATCTTCTTATTTCAAGTATATTTTGTTATTTTATCTGGTTTTTTAAGGGGAATTTTTCAAGGAACCCTACTATATTTGTTCCCTCTTTGTATTTAGAGGCATACTTACCGCGAACACCACCACTAAAATCATATTCCTCTAACATATCTGGATCATTTCTCATTAGCTTCATACTGGCTTCTCTCCTTCTTGGTTGCTTTTCGTGCACTTATAATCCTGATTCTATCATAACGATCACTATGCACCACAACCAACAGTCTATTTCTCTCTGACATGCCTATAATAACGAATCTATCTTCATCTTTAGAATGAAGAGGGTCATAAATTGTGATTGAGAAAG
Source organism: uncultured Aquificales bacterium (assembly GCA_964593115.1). Taxonomy (GTDB): domain Bacteria; phylum Thermosulfidibacterota; class Thermosulfidibacteria; order Thermosulfidibacterales; family JALWSI01; genus JALWSI01. The sequence continues at coordinate 6,010 of CAZQJB010000082.1, read as the reverse complement.
GGTCACCAAATGCTGTTGCAGCCTCTTCAAAAGAGACGCCATGCTTCTTGATATTTTGCTCCGCCTTATTTTCATCCCATTCAAAGATTAACACTATTCAATCACTTTCTCTTCATTTTAACCTAACGCCTCATTATACCCAATCCACCGTTGATTGTAACAAACCTCTCATAAATAATCACAAAGCTTAATGCGTGGTGGATTTGCTGACAAACCCCATTAACTTGGCACCGCATACCTGCCATTCTCGTATTATCAAAGAACCCCTACGACCACCATGGTTTTTACACCAACATGACCAGGGTGTCAAGGGTGAATCAAGCCAGAGCCAGGCTGTTAGGCCAGCTTTAAAAAAAGAACCATGGAGATCAATCCACCTCAAGCTCAACCCCCACGGGACAGTGGTCTGAGCCGTAAACGTGGCCCAGGATAAAGGCATCTCGCAGGGCGGGCAGAAGGTTATCGCTGACGAAGAAATAGTCTATGCGCCAGCCCACGTTCTTCTCCCTGGCCCTGAAGCGGTAACTCCACCACGAGTACTCCACCCTGTCGGGATAGAGATGCCTGAAGGTGTCAACGTATCCGCGCTTGACTATCTCGTCCATCCACTGGCGCTCTATGGGCAAGAAACCAGAGCGCTTCGAGTTGGCCTTGGGGTTCTTTAAGTCTATCTCGTTGTGGGCGGTGTTGAAGTCTCCGCAGATGACCACCCTATCGCCCCGTGACACCAGGGAGTCGGAATGCTCAAACAGCGCCTGGTAGAACCTTAGCTTGTAGTCTAACCTCTCGTCGCTCATCTGGCCGTTGGGAAAATAGACGTTGTAAAGGTAGAACCAGGGATACTTCAGTATCAGTATCCTCCCCTCGCTGTCGAACTCGGGCTCTCCTATCCCGTGAAGAACCTCAAGAGGCTCTGCGCTGGTGTAGGTGGCCACTCCGCTGTAACCCTTCTTCTCGGCGAAGCTCCAATAAGAGTGGTATCCTGGTATCTCCCTTAGGCCCTTAGGAACCTGGTGCTCTTGCACCTTGGTCTCTTGCAGGGCCAGAACCTGAAACTCCTCTTCGTCGAATATCTCTCTGAAACCCTTCTTCTCTACAGCCCTCAGTCCGTTCACGTTCCACGAGAGCATTCTCAACAACTCTCCCACAGCTCACCTCCCCTCAATGCACCATGAGCACCAGGTTGTCGCGGTGGATAACCTCCTGTGAGTGGGTGTAGCCCAGTATCTCCCTTATCTCTCCGCTGTGGTGCCCCTTTATTCTTCTCACCTCGTCGCTGGTGTAGTTAGTCAATCCCCTGGCCACCTCGGCCCCGTCCTCGTCCACGCAGCTTACGGCATCCCCCATCTCGAACTCGCCAACCACCTCCACTATTCCCGAAGGCAGCAGGCTCTTGCCACCCTGTACCAGGGCCCTCACCGCCCCGTCGTCCAGCACCAGCCTGCCAGAGGGCTGAAGGGTGTAGGCTATCCACCTCTTCTTGCCCCCAAGGCGCACCTGGCGAGGCACGAAAAAGGTGCCTATGGGCTCTCCCTGGAGTATGCGAGAGATGGTGCCATCCTCTCCTCCCTTGGCGATAACGGCGGGAATACCAGAGTCCACCACCTTCTGAATCGCCTCCACCTTTGAGCGCATACCCCCCTTTCCAAGGGCGGATATGCCGCTCATGTCGCACTGCTCGAAAAGACAGTGGTCAACGCTGTCAACCTCGCCGATAAACTCCCCCCTGCCCGTGGCGGGATCGCAGGTGTAGAGGCCCTCCACCGTAGAAAGCACCACAAGCAGGTCGGCCTCCACCATAAGGGTGACCAGGGCCGACAGGGTGTCGTTGTCGCCGAACTTTATCTCTTCAACCATCACCGTATCGTTCTCGTTCACGATCGGCAGAACGTTCATGGCAAGCAGGGTGAACAGGGTGTTCCTTGCGTTCAGGTAGCGCCTGCGATTTTCAAGGTCATCCCTTGTCAGCAAGACCTGGCCCACCTTCTGGCCAAACTCATCAAAGCATCTCTCGTAAGACCAGATGAGCCTTGCCTGACCAACCGCAGCACAGGCCTGCTGCTGGGGGATCGAAACCCCGTTCTTCAATCTGTGAAAACCCAGAACCACCTTTCCCTCGGCCACCGCCCCCGACGAGATTAGCACCACCTGCCGTCCCCCCTGGATCACCTCGGCTATGTCACCGGCAATGGCCTGGATCACCTCCTCGCGAAGACCCCCTGCCGGGTGTGAGATAACACCGCTGCCCACCTTCACCACCACCCTACGCGCCTCGTGAAGCTCATCCCTGTTCATCCAGCAGCTCCCTTATACCATGCAGAAGGGTATCTATTCCCTCTCCCGTCACCGCCGAGACCGTCACCATGGGCAATCCCAGTTCCCCTGTCCCTTCTTTCAGCTCCTCAAGCTCCCTGGGGTTCACCACGTCCATCTTTGTGGCCACCACCAACTTCCTCTTCTCTCCCAGCCCTCCTCCGTAGGAGTCTATCTCTTTCAGCAGGGTGTGCAAGGCGCTCATAGCACCGTGCTCCATTCCCGACACGTCCACAAGTAGCAGAAGCACCCTGGTTCTCTCGATGTGCTTCAAGAACCGCGCGCCAAGTCCCACGTTTCTGTGTGCCCCGTCCACTATCCCTGGGATATCCGCCACCACGCAGTGCCGGTATCCACCCAGGTCAACCACCCCCAGGTTGGGCACCAGGGTGGTGAATGGATAGGGGGCTATCTTTGGGCGGGCCGAGGATATGCGGGAGATGAGGGTTGACTTTCCAGCGTTGGGGAGACCAACAAGACCCACCTGGGCAATAAGTTTCAGCTCAAGGCGTATCCTCCTGCTCTCTCCGCTGCGACCTGACTGGGCAAAGTCCGGGGCCTGCCTGGTGGGGGTGGCGAACCTGGCGTTTCCCTTGCCACCCCTGCCACCACGGGCAACCACCAGGCGCTCTCCATCCTCCACAAGGTCACCTAAAAGCGCCCCCGTATCCGCATCGTACACCAAGGTGCCACAGGGCACCTTCAGCACCAGGTCTTCGCCGTGGGCCCCCGTCCTGTTGTTGGAACCGCCACGCTCCCCGTCACCTGCCCTGTTTCTACGTCGGTAACGGTAGTCCAGCAGGGTTCCCAGGTGCGACGAGGCCTCGAGAACCACGTCGCCTCCCCGGCCGCCGTCGCCACCGTTGGGGCCACCGCGGGGTATGTATTTCTCGCGTCTGAAGCTGACGCACCCGTCACCTCCGCGCCCCCCTGTAACCTCTATCTCTACCTCGTCGATGAACATCTAAAAGCGGCCCCCTAATAAAAAACGGGAGCGAGTAAACCGCTCCCGTAGTCAGTCTCTCTCGTCACCAGTGTTGTCAGGCCGGCGCTTCAGGCCCCCTGCATCACGGCAATGTAGCGGCGCTTGTTGCTGGTGAAGAACCTAACCTCGCCATCCGCCTTGGCAAAAAGGGTGTAGTCTTTCCCCATCCCAACGTTCTCTCCGGGCCAGAACTTGGTGCCCCTTTGCCTCACCAGTATGTTTCCTGCCCTCACCTTCTGCCCGGCGAAGCGCTTCACTCCAAGGCGCTTAGACTCGCTGTCGCGCCCGTTCCTTGTGCTTCCCATTCCCTTCTTGTGTGCCATCTCTCTACCTCCTCAACCCTGCACTCACACCACTATCTCGTCGATGTGCAGGCGGGTGTGCCACTGCCTGTGACCCATCTTGCGACGGTAGTTCTTGCGTTTTTTGAACTTCATCACCACTATCTTCTTGCCCTTGCCGTGCTCCATCACCGTGGCCTTCACCTGGGCTCCCTCCACGTAGGGCTTGCCAACCTTCAGCTCGCCCCCCTCGCCCACCACTGCCACCACGTTGGAGAGGGCAACCTGCTCTCCAGGCTCTCCATCCAGCAATTCAACCTCAAGCACATCTCCCTGGGCCACCCGGTACTGGTGTGACCCAAGCTCGACTATTGCAACCATATCGCCATCCTCCACGCATCAAGTGCCGACATCTTCCGGCGCTCTTCTATTACCCGCCTCACGGGGTGTCAATCGCCCTACCAGGCACAGGAGGAAAAATAATACGTAACCTTTCTCCCCCTGGCAACAACCTAAGAGAATAGGAGAGAGAGGCGGCCCTTGCAACCCCCGGGGGAGACGAAAGGAGGTGGTGATGAGACGGGCAGAGGGGCCAGAACAAAAACCGAGGGGAAACTGAAACAACAATGAAGGCAATAGGAGGATAGACCATGAAGAGGCTAACGACATTGGCAATCGCGGTGGTGATGGTGATGGCAGTACCCCTGGTATCCCTTGCAGGAAATGGAGATTACGGGAACAATAACGGGGAGCACCGTTACCAGCACTCGGCGCAATGTGACCAGTACAGAGACCACCAAAACTGTTACAAAGACCGCCAGGACAACGAGGGGCACTGGTACTGGGGAGACCAGGATGACCATGGATACCATGGAAATACGAACGGCCACGGAAACCACGGGCACGGCGGAAGAAGGTGAACCCACAATCCCGAGACGAATCAGGAGGATAAAAGCCATGAGAAGGACGATGCTGACCACAGCGGGGATACTGGCAATAATGCTGCTGCTCTACTCGGTTCCCCAGGCCACGGGGGGCATGAGGCGCGGCAGGGGAATGATGCACGGAAAAAGGGGATACGTACAGCAATGCCTGGAGAAGCTGAACCTCACCGACACCCAGAAGGACGAGATCGCAGCCATACTAACCAGGCACAAGGGTGAGAGAGAGGCCCTGTCGGGGCGGTTAGAGAAGGCGCGCAAGAACCTGAAGACGGTTATGCTTAACGACCAGTCCACCGAGGGAGATGTTAGGGCCGCATGGCGCAAGCTCTCGAAGGTGCGCGAGGAGATGCTGGTGCTCAGGTTCAAGGAGAGAAAAGAGGTGTTCAAGGTGCTCACACCTCAGCAGCGGGAGCAGGTGAAGACAATGATCGCCGAGATGGGCAACCGGCATAAAAAGAGGATGAGAGAGCGCGAGAGAATGCTCATGAACTGGCTAAAGGGGGGCATGTGAGGTAACATTGGAGGCCACGGGAGGAATAGCGGGAGGAGATGGGGGCAAGACCATCGGACAGAGAGGTGGTGGATGAAGTATTGGAGGGCAAGAGAGAGAGGTTCAGGGTGCTCCTTGAACGCTACGAAAGGTACCTCTTCTCCATCGTCTCCCGCCACGTCCCCCAAGAATACGTGGAAGAGGTGGCCCAGGAGGCCGCTGTTCAGCTCTACCTTTCGCTACCGGGCTTCAAGGGCAATACAGACGGTGAGTTCAAGGGATGGCTTGCCAGCGTAACCGTAAGGGCCGCCTACTCCTTCTGGAGAGAGCGCTACAAGAAACGGGAGGTCACCATGGACTCCCTGGGAGAAGAGCAGAAGAGGTGGGTAGAGCAGGCCACCTACGAGGAGTCAGAGGAGAGGTTTCAGGAGATGGCGAGGCAGGAGGAGGCCAGGCAGGTGCTGTACTGGGCCATGGATAGGCTATCTCCAGAGGAGAGAATGGTGCTGCAGCTCACACACCTGGAGGGGCATCCCGTGAAAGAGGCGGCCAGGCTGCTGGGATGGAGCACCGCAAAGGCGAAGGTGCGCTCCTTCAGGGCAAGGCGAAAGCTAAGGGGCATATTGAAAGGGCTGGTAGAGGTTTAGATGAACAGGGTTTTCAGGTTAGAGAGGATACTAAGGGCCACTCACCGCCAAGGGGCCCACGCCACGCCTCCGCCCGGCTGGGAGGAGAGGGTGATGGAGAGAATAGCCAGGATGGAGTCACAAAGGACCACCTTCACAAGCCCCTGGTTCGACCGTCTCTTCTGGAGACTTGTCCCCGCCATGGCCCTTCTACTGCTGGTGTTAGGGGCAATGGCCCTGAAAACCAGCCCATTGCCCCAGGCCTTAACCTGGTTACCGGTGCAGGACCCGGTGACCTTGGCGGTTGTCTCCATCTTCGGGGTTTAGGGGGTAGAATGGAGAGGGAGAAAAAGATGGGCAAGGGCAAGCTG
>CAZQJB010000081.1:0-6476 GCA_964593115.1 uncultured Aquificales bacterium | reverse complement strand
AGCTCCCTCAGGGTCCATCCTAATGAGACCTCTGTGGTGACCCCCAGTATGCACTGGGGGAACCTGCCCGCCCTCATGAGATTGATGAGGGACTCTATCTCTTCATTGCTGAACCCGTGCAGAATCATCACCCTCTGTCCAGGGCTCCTGGAGACGTCAACCGCCTCTTCCAGTTTTTCAAAATCGCTATCGCTCACGTCTCTATCCTCCGCAACACCGACAATGTGAGCAGCATGAATACCACACCTCCTGTGGTGTCCGCCACCCAATCCCATAGTTCACAACAACGCCCGGGAACAAAGAGCTGGTGAAACTCGTCTGAGGCCCCGTAGAGGGAGACGAAGAGAGCAGAGAGAAAGAGTATGGCCTTTAACGGGTATCTCCCGCCAAACCTGCCAAACGCCCAGCAGATCACCAGCGCCCCCAGTATCCCGAACTCAAAGAAGTGCACTAAATGGTCCTTTCCATGAAGGTTTGGCAGGTCACGCCCCGGGGTTGAAGAGAGGGCAAAGATGACGGCCATGTAGCCCATGGCCAACCACCCGGCAACCTTGGTTCTCTTGGCAGGGTCAAGGGAGGCGGAACCCAAGCGGGTTATGGGGTTGAACATGGTGAAGGCTTAGAAGGGATCTCGCCTGACAGAGAAATCGTCGAAGGGTTTTCCGGGCTCCTCCCACTCCACATCAACTGCGGTCACCCTCGCCGCGGGAGGTCCCTGGTGGCACCACTCTACCAGCCTCTCTATGGAATCTTTATCTCCCTGGGCCAGTATCTCAACCTGGCCTGTTGGCAGATTACGCACCCATCCCTTGAGCCCAAGGGCCCTTGCAACCTCTTGAGTGGATGCCCTGTACCAGACACCCTGTACCTTACCGCTTACCACAATATGGGCCTGCCTCTCCATGGGGAGGCAGATAACCCAGCCTACCCGTAAAGGTCAACCTCGTTGCCCCTGAAAGGCTCAAGGGTTCCTGCGGCAAGACGGGTATCCATGGCCTTGAGAAGCTGTGAGACCATGTCTTCGCTGATGTCCAGGGCCCGTTTTTCCAGGCTCACGTTGGCATCAACCCTCATGGCCATGGTCTTGACCGAGTTGTACCCTTCAATCACTCCGTTGATTCCAAAGGGATCCATCCCTCACCTCCTGCTCACGCAGACACTATCGTGAGAATAGACTTGGACAACGGTCCGCTGTGCACCTCTCCTACCGACACACCACCATCCTTGATCATGGCTACGGTCTCGTTCAACAACTGGTTGGCAGCATCGAAGTCGTCCAACCCGTTGGTTGCGGCAAGCCTGTTCTCGGCTATCACCTCCTTAACGGTAGAAGACAGGTCAACCTTGTCGCTCACCGCATGGGAAGTGGAACCATCGGCACCACGTTGGGCCTTGCCGCCCTTCTCTTTCACCCCTCCAGGTTTTCTGTCCGTATCAACCTTAGGGGCTATTATTTTGATTATGCCGCCGCTCTCTCCTACCACCATGCTTCACCTCCCTGCTTAGCTCATTAACTGGACAGGTTCAGAACGGGAGTCTGTGTTTCACCCTCCTCAATATGTTGAACCGACTGCTGGGTGGAACCCTTCTCCGTGATGGCCTTCTCGGCCCTCTTCTCCCGCTCTGTCCGTGCGGCCTCTACCCAGGCATCCCTGAGGGAACCCAGAAGTTTGGAGACCTCTATTAGGCCATTGGGATCCTTGTCCTTGTTTGAGAGGATGAGCCTCCACTCCATGAACTCGTAGAGCTTCATGAGGTTGTGGGCGATCTCACCGGCCTCAAGGTTAAGGCAGCTCATAAGCTCGTTAAGTATCCTCTCCACCCTTATGATCTCCATGTAGGCCTTGTGGTAGTCCTTCTCAACCATTGCCTTGTGGCCCTTCTCGAGGAACCTCAGGGCGCCATCGTAAAGCATTAGAACCAAGGCCCCCTCGTCTGCTCCCTCGATCTGTACCTGCTGGTACCTGTGATAAGGAGTAGCACTGTTCATCTAAAACTTACCTCCTTTCTTCCGTATCTTCACCTTCTGTAACTATCTATCGGCATCATTTCCCTTTACTCCAGGCAGCAAGCTGGGTGGTTAGATAGTCGCTTTGAGACTTCATCTTTGCCACCGCCTGCTCCATGGCAGAGAACTTGTCCCACAGGTAGTCCTCGTAATCTGACAGGTTCTGGGTCTCCTGCAGGATCTCTTTGTTTATCTGTGATAGCTGCTGGTCGTAGTAACCCCTGGTCTTTATCTTTGCGTATATGCTTCCACCGACCCCGAAGTAGTCGTTGGCCAGGTCTGCAAGCCTTCTGGCCACACCCTTCTCGGTGTCGGTATCACCGTTGTGGGCAAACAGCTCGTAAACGTCGTCGGGATGCTGGGAAAGTGCATTCATCAGCGTGGAGTTACCGCTAAGTATCTCCTTTATCTCATCCTTGTCGGTGGACTTGGTTATCAGGTAACCCTCTCTCTCTGAGTCAAAGGTGCCAAAGTAGTCAGTTGTCAGGCCTATGTCGGCCAGAGTGGAGTAGCGACTGGTGCCTTCCACAGGCTGGAATGTCTGGTTTCTCAGGTAGTTGAGAAAAGAGTCGAGCTCTGGGGTGTTCCTTATTATCTCGTAGCCGTTGTAGAGCTTGTACTTCTCTTCGTAGTCCTCTATCTCCTTGTCGGTCATCCCCTGCTTGTCCTCGTCCTTCAGGGGCTCAAGGTACTGCTTGTCGAAATCGCTGAGCTCTGGGGGGTTAAGCTTCTCTATCACCTTGTTGTACTCTGCAACGAAGGTGGCAATGGCATCCAGGCTGGTGTCGGTGTCCGCCGAGATCGCAAGGGTGACATTAGAGCTGCTCACCCCCTGCAGGGTGAAGCTTACCCCACCAATCACGTCGTCTATGGTGTTAGAGGTGCGAACGTAGCTTGCTCCGTCAACTGTGAACCTGGCATCCTTTCCAGCAGAGCCCTCCTCGGACTCGGTGCCCGTGCTCTCCACGATGTTCAATGCATAGAGTATGTTACTGGTGTCACTGGAAGAGCCAAAGCTTATCTTGTCGGCGTTAGATGTCACCTTTGAAGAGCTTGGATCGGCGGTTATGGTCACCTTGTCAGCCACAGAATCGTAGCTCGCAATAACCCCCGCCCCCGAGTCGTTTATCTTCTTGATCAGGTCATTCATGGAGTCCTTGGTGGTGTCCACGTAGATAGAGACACCGTTGATGGTGAAGGTGCCAGAAGAGGGGGTCACCGTCATGCCGGTCTGGGCAAGGGGGGTGGTAGGCTCTATGCTCCCCTCGTCTTTCCCCGTGGTCTTCGTGGCTCCCTTAGCCACTGTGAGCTTGGCAATGCTCAAGAAGTTGCTGGTGTCGCTGGAATCTCCCAGTGAGATGGTGGTGGCTCCAGGCTCGTTTGCGGTGAGCACGAACCTGTCGTTGGTGCTATCATAGGTGGCAGTAACCCCGGCCCCCGAGCCGTTTATGATGCCGAGCACGTCGTTAACGCTCAGCTTGGTGTAGTCGTCTATGGTTATCCTGGTACCGTTGATGGTGAAGGTGCCGTTGGTGCTGCTTGAGGGAGTGGTGGCAAAGTGAGCGTTATCGAGCCCCGTGGCTGACACGTCCAGCCCCGAGCCCGACGAGACACCGGCTCCCCCGGTCACCTTTGAGTACGTGGCCTTTCCCACGTTAAGGGAGGCATCGGATACCCATTGAAGTTCACCCTCGGCAAGACTGCTGGAGGAGAAGGTCACCCCTCTCTCCAGGCCGTAGGTGCTGTTCATGGCAGTGAGAAGGTCACCGAAGCCAGAGGTGCTGTAAACCTTGCTCTCGATGTAGTTTGAAGATGTTTCGGTACCATTGCTCAACCCCAGGGCGTTTGCGGCTGAGCCGGAGTCAACGGTGATACTCGATACCGAGCCCTTGGCGTCGTATATCCTGAGGCTATCATTGCCAGTACCCGCCTGGGGATCAACCCTGACGGCCACGTAGGTGACCCCGGTGGTGCCCTTGAGCGAGTTCAGGGCAGAGTTTATCTGGTCTTCAAGGTCGGCTGCCACCTCGCCCATGGAGGTCGTATCTGCAGTGTAGTCCTTAGAGGTGTAAACGGTGACAGTGTCGTCCCCGTAGTTAACGGTGAGGGCAGAGCCAGAAGAGATAGTGGTTCCAATGGTACCCTCGGTGGTAGAGCTCTCCACCGATGAGCCGCCACCCCCTGCCTGAGATGAACTGCCCTGTAACAGGTGCAGGGTAGAGACGTTTTTCACATCTGCCTTGTCCACCGCCCAGTAGGTGGTACCGTCAACCGAGATGGTCAGGGTGTGGTCTGCCTCGATGTTGTCTGTGGGTCTTCCACCCACTGTGTAGATGTTGGTGGTACCGGCGTCCACCATGCGGGCCCTGGTGTAGAGGCTGGTCGCCCTCGCGGGAGTTGCGAGCTGCTCGACCGTTATGGAGTGGTGGCCTATTACGGCGTCAACGTCTGCGGTGGCCGTGAGCACGTTGGTGTTTGAAGAGGAGGCCGTCTTAGACTTCATGATGGACTGCAACCTTAGGTTGAACATGCTGCTCCTGAAGTCGAGAATCAGCTTGTTCACATCTTGAAGGGTGGACTTTTGAAGGGTTACGTGCTCTTTCTCATCCTTCAGGTTGTCCAGTGGGGCCTGCCGGGCCTTCAGCATCTCCTGGATGATGCCGTTCACGTCTATTCCCGAGATCAGCCCACCTACACGAAAGGTGTCAGACATCCTTGTCTCCTCCTCCACGCCGTCCTACTTCCTATCCATCGGAAGCAGGCAGACTAACTTTACACGGCAACCATCCCTTTTTTACCAAATAAGGGCCCCTGACACCAGTGTCAGGGTCTCCACCACCTCCACTGTGGCACCCAACACGTCTCCTGTGATTCCCCCTATCCTTCGGTACCAGAACGCAGAACATCCCTTCACCAGGGGAACTATCCAGACCAGATTCACCAGGCAAAGGGGCCAGAGAAGAACCGCCACAGCACCGGCTATGCAAGAGGCAACCCAAAAGGTCTTCTTAGTGGAGGCGTTGATTGCCATGGCTCCCAGTCCCCCCTCACGGGCAGGGTAAGAGACGCGGGCCAGAAACACCACCGCCCACCTTGCCGCCAAGGGCGCAACCAGTATCACCCTGAAGCCCCCCTTCTGCACCACAGTGGCCAGGGCCGCCATCTTCAAGATCAGCAAGAGCACCACCGCCAGCACGCCAAAGGCCCCGATGGTGCTCTCTTTCATTATCTTCAGCCTCTCCCCCTCGTCCCTGCCCAGGGCCAGGGCATCGAAGGTGTCAGCCACACCGTCCAAGTGCAACCCCCCGGTGACCGAGACCCAGAAAACAAGCAGTATGGATGCCGCAAGCATGGGAGAAGCGACCTTTGATGCCAACCATCCAAGAATGGTCAGGTCTATGCCCATTCCCAGCCCTACCAAGGGAAAGAGAGAGAATGCCCTCTCCATCTCCTCTGAAGAAGAGACCCCCGTATCTAAAGTGGGCAGAACCGTGAGAAACCCCACCGCCACCATGAACGCCCTAAGGTACTCTCTCAGCCTTGCCTCCTCACATCAGGGAATAAGGGTCCCTGTCTATCTCCACCGACACCCCTTTCATGCGAAGCGGGACCTTTTTCAGCATCTCTGTCACGTTTCCCCTGCTACCAGACTTGATTAGCAGGTGCCAGCGCACCCTGTTTCTCAGCCGTGCCAAGGGTGCAGGGGCAGGGCCCAGAACCTGGAGATTATCTTGCCCAGAGAGAAGTCCAGCCACCTTGTTTGCCACCATCTCCACCTTCTCTTCGGAGCTGCCAGAGAAGATAACCCTTGAGAGGTGAACGAAGGGCGGATACCCAAAGGCCTGCCTCATGGCCAGCTCCTCGTCGGCAAAGCCCTTGAAGTCCTGCCTCTTCGCCCATTTTATGCTGTAGTGCCCTGGCATAAAGGTCTGAATAACCACCACCCCGCCTCTCTCTCCCCTGCCCGTCCTGCCTGCAAGCTGGGTTAGCAGCTGAAAGGTGCGCTCAGCCGCCCTGAAATCCGGAATCCTCAGGCCAAGGTCTGCCATGAGCACCCCTCCAACGGTGATCGATGGGTAGTGGTGGCCCTTTGCCACCATCTGGGTGCCCACTAAAACATCCACATCTCCCCTCTCCAACCTGCTCAACACCCTCCAGACCCCGTCCCTGCCCGAGGTGGTGTCCCTGTCCATCCGGGCCACCCTAACCCCAGGAAAGAGACCCGCCACCTCTTCTGACAGGCGCTGTGTTCCCCTACCCCACACCCTCATCTCTCCACCGCACTGGGTGCAGAGATCCAGGGGGTGCTCAGACTGGCCACAGTAGTGGCACACCATAAGAGGGGGGCTCTTGTGGTAGGTCAGGGAGATGTCACAGTTGGGACAGGTGGGAACCCACCCGCAAAGGCTGCACATGAGAAGGGGAGAGTACCCCCTGCGGTTCAAGAGCAGAAGCACCTTCTCGCCCC
>CAZQJB010000080.1:0-6581 GCA_964593115.1 uncultured Aquificales bacterium | reverse complement strand
AATGGCAACGGGTGCATTCTCCCAGCTCATCCCTCACCTTCTTCAGGGAATCTCCATGTGTTGGTTCAGAGATGGGGACATGTGGGGCCGTTTCTGATTGCAGTATCGGTAACTCTTCGATGCCCAAGACCTTCGCGTACCGCAGGTATCCCTCTATTTGCTTGGCAATGCCGTTTCCTTCGCCACCCATGGTGGGTAGGCTATACCCCAAAGTTGTCCTCTTTTCCATACCGCTGTTGGGCGTTCTTGTGTTTTTGCCCTTGGCATGTGCCAAATACTCCCGTATTTACTGGGTGATTGGTCAGGTTTGCAGGAGGCTTGGTTTGGCAGAGCAGTGGAGAGAAAGTGAGCTGGAGGAGGTGACAAACTGCCCTCTGTGCAATGGTGGGGCGGCCTTATTGGAGTACGATCTCTCTCCTTTCACCCTGGTGAGGTGCGAGAACTGCTCCCTTTGCTACCTTTCTTACAGATTGCCCGAGAGGGTGATGCGAAGGATATACGAAGACCCTTCGTACTTCTCTTCTGACTCTCCCTTTGGTTATTGGGACTACCGTGCGCAAGAAGAGGGACTTAAGAAGAGCTTCTGGCTTCTTGTCTGGAGGTTGAAGAGAATGGGTAAGGCAGGGGGGGCGCTTCTCGAGATAGGTTGTGGACCAGGGCTGTTTCTCTGCCAGTCGAGGCCGTATTTCTCGTACCAGGTGGGTATGGACTTTTCTCAGCGCGCATTGGAGGATGCAGAAAGTTACGCAGACAGGGTTGTGATGGGGGGGATGGACGCCCTCGACGATGACGAGAGGTTTGATCTTGTGGTGGCCATCAGCCTATTAGAGCATGTGTATGAGCCAGTGGCTTTTTTAAGGGAGGTGAAAAGACACTTGAAGGGGCATGGCAGCGTTCTTTTCGTGACGCCTGACATGGACGGGCTATGGAGACGCTTTTTGGGAAGAAGGTGGCCATCTTTCAAGGTGCCTGAGCATGTAGTGCTCTACAACAGGAGAAGCCTGCGCATGCTTGGTGAGCTCTGTGGCTTTGAAGCTATTTTTTTCAACTTTACCCAGTTTGCTCCCATGTCGCTCATATTTCGCAGCCTCGGCGTTGACAGGTTTCTTCCCGAAAGAATGAAAGGGTCCTCCCTTGTCCTGCCCATTCCCATGACGATGATAGGGGTGCTCTACAGCAAGGTGGAGCCATGAGCGGATCCTTGTCTGTGGTGGTTCCCGTTCACAACGAAGAGGGGGTTATCCCATCTCTTTTCGACAGACTCAGGGGAGTTCTGAATGGACTTGGTGATCCCTGGGAGGTGATCTTTGTTGACGATGGCTCCACAGACGGGTCGTGGCACGTGATCTCATCTCTTTGCACCAGGCACCATGGGGCCAGGGGCATAAGGTTCACCAGAAACTTTGGCAAAGAGGCCGCCATATACGCGGGGTTGAAGGCCTCCAGGGGGGATGCCGTGGTGGTTATGGATGCAGACCTTCAGCACCCTCCCGAGCTTATTCCCAAGATGGTAGAGGCGTGGAGGGATCTGGGTACACCCATAGTTGAGGCGGTGAAAGAGAGGAGACAGGACGAGAGCCTTATGAGAAGGTTGGGGGCGGGCCTTTTCTATCGCCTATTCGAGAGGACATCTGGGATAGACCTTGAGAACGCTACCGACTTCAAGCTGTTAGACCGCAAGGTGGTTAACATCTACCTTGATTTTAATGAGAGAACCAGGTTTTTTAGGGGCTTAACTGCCTGGATGGGCCTTCCTGCAGCGCGGATACCCTTTGTGCCTGCTGGTAGGAAGGATGGTGGGGCCAGCAGGTGGTCCACAAAGGGGCTAATTGGGCTGGGAGTAGGCTCTATCATCTCGTTCTCATCGTCTCCTTTAAGAATCGTAACCTATCTCGGCGTATTCACCCTGCTTGGCAGTATTCTGCTGGGCATTCAGACTCTTCTGGTGAAGCTGCGGGGAGATGCTGTTCCCGGGTTTGCCACTGTTATCCTGGTTCAACTGATTCTGGGCAGCGTGCTGATGATAGCCCTGGGACTCATAGGCGAGTATCTTGCCCGCATGTACGAAGAGGTTAAGGCCAGGCCACTCTACCTGGTGGCGGAGTGGGCAGGCGAAGATAAGGTGCAGGATTGATTATGTGGTGGCATAGTAGTAGGAAGCTTCAGCTTAGGGGGTGTGCGAGAGAGCGATGAAGAGACACATAAAGGCAAAACCGACCCGTATAACCAAAGAGGTCTTTGCAAAGAACCTCTCAATAGTGAAACAGAGGTGGCCTGCCTTGGCCGAGGCCCTGGAGAGAACCAGGCGGGACCCAAAGGTGAGAACCGTATTCAAAGGTACTGGTGCCCCACCAAACCTGGAGTTCCGCCACGGTGCCAGGAAGATAATGTTCCACAGCGACGATCCCCGGATAGAGGTACGCCAGGTGCTGGCCAAAGACGAGTTTAGGTACCCCCAGTTTGTGGTCTTCCTTGGTTTCGGCATGGGCTATTACCCCATGGGTTTCCTGTCAAACAGAAATGACACCTTGAAGCACATGCTCATCATAGAGAGGGATTTGAGGGTTCTGAAAGAGGCCTTCAGCCACATAGACCTGACACCCCTACTCGCCTCTCCAAAGGTGGAGATAATTGCCGGGTTGCCCCTGGAGAGATTGTATCCACCCATGCGCAAGTACATGGAGGTGGGTGACAGAAAGTACTACGCAAAGACGATAAAGGTGGTGGAGCATCCGCCGTCGTGGCACATCTACCACGATTACTACAAGGGTGTGCTTCGCCACCTGAAGGATGCGGTTAGAGAGACGGTGCTCTTCTTCGGAAACGACCCTCATGACTCGCTGATAGGCCTTGAGAACATCATGAAGAACCTGCTGGTGATTGCAGAGAATCCTGGAATGAACCAGTTGTTTGGAAAGTTTGCAGGCAAACCCGCAATATGCGTTGCCTCTGGTCCCTCTTTGCAGAAGAATATACATGTTCTCAAACAGTTACAGGACAGGGCCTTGATACTCTGTTGCGATGCCACCCTGAAACCACTGCTGAAGGAAGGAATATATCCCCACATGGTCTCGTCTTTAGAGAGGGTGATCCAGGTGGTGCCCTTCTTCGAGGGGATACCTGCAGAAGAGCTCGAAAACACGTATCTTGCAGCGTGTCCGGTGATAAGGCCAGAGAGTTACGCCGCATACAACGGTAAGACCATTGTTAGCTACAGGGACTTCGCCCACTTCAAGTGGATAGGCATAGACAAGGGGATAATGAGGATAGGAGCCTCCTGTGCCAACATGAGCTTCAAGATAGCAGAGATGCTGGGGTGTAATCCCATAATCCTGGTGGGCCAGGACCTTGCCTTTGCCCCCACGGGAGAGAGCCACGTGAAGGGCTCTGTTTACGGAGAGGATTCGGTCAAGCCCAAGGGCGCCTTCGAGGTGCCCGGAAACTACCAGAAGACCGTGCTGACAAATCCCACCTGGTACATGTTTTTAAAGCACTTCGAGCTTGATATAGCAGACTACAAGGGTGTGTGCATAAACGCCACCGAGGGAGGGGCCAGGATAGCAGGAACCAAGATCATGACCCTGGAGGAGGTGGCCAGGCGTTACCTCAACAGCCAGGTACCGGCATTGGATATAATCAGGTCTAATCTGAAATGGCCCGACAGGGCAGAGGTGGTTTCGGCCCTCGAGAAGATATTGGACAGGATAGACGAGACCGACAGGTTCATACAGTGGGTCCTTGACGAGTACCAAAGGGGCCTCGATCTCTTGGGGGAGTTTGGCGAGAACCTACTTGCCCCGGTGTTGAAAAGGCAAGAAGACTACCTGACCGACCACGAGAAAGAGCTGCTTGACAAGTACATGAAAGAGATTCCCTCGATTCGCATAAACACCATGAAAGAGCCCCTATTCTTCCTCTACCTGATGCACATTGTGCAGAGTTACACCATAAAGATGGAGATAGAGTTCTCAGCGCTGCTGGACAAGTACAAGGATTACAGGTTCTCGCAGATAGAGTTTCTTGCCAAGCACAAAGAGTGGTTTGTCACCATGATAAAGCTGGTTGAGCTTTGCAGAAGGTGCCTGCTGGATTCCCGCAAGGATGTTGTGGAGAGGCTCGAGGAGCTAAGGTCTGCCTGAGCCTAATCCGTTAGTGGAATACCTATCTCGAAGGTGCTACCCTCTCCAGGCTGGGTTATCACCTTGAGGCTGCCCTTGTGCTCGTCCACAATTCTCTTCACTATTGCAAGGCCTAGCCCGGTTCCTCCCCGCTTGGTGCTGTAGAAGGGCTCGAAGATCCTCTCTAAAGATTCTCTTGGTATTCCTCCTCCAGTATCCTTAACCAAGAGTATGGCCCTCTTACCCTCACATCTCCATCCCAGCGTCAGGGTTCCCCCGGTATCCATGGCCTGTACGGCGTTGAGTATCAGATTCAGTAGGGCCTGTTTCATCAGTTCAGGATCCACCAGAATCTTGCAGGGTTCTCCCCTTTCGCGTCTCAACTCTATGCCCTTCTCCTGGATGGCGTGCATGGTCATCATCAGGCTCTCTTCCACCATCTCCTCCACTTCCATGGGACGCTTGTTTGGGTGGAATGGACGGGCAAAGAGCAAGAGGTTGGATATCACCGTCTCCATGTGATGGGTGACCGAGAGGATGCTCTCTATCCATCTCTCCTCTTCCCTTCCCTGCATGGCCCTTTTCAACAACCCTGCAAACAGCACTATGCTTCCCAATGGGTTTCTTATCTCATGGGCTATGCTCGTGGCCATCTCGCCCATCACCGCCATGCGCTGTTGTCGGGCAGCGGCCTCCTCCAGCTCCCTCTGGCGCGTCACGTCCCTTAGCACCACCACAGAACCAACCTCTTTCCCTTCTCTCATCAGGGGAGAAGAGTTCAACAGAAGGATCTTATCGTTAAACAGCACCTCTTCCGTGAATCCACCGGTTCCCAGTATCTTCCAAAGCACATGTCCTTTGGCATCCTTGGAGGTGAGTCCTATTATGGCAGAGGCTGCCTGGTTCAGGTGTTCTATCTCTCCTGCCCTGTTCAGGGCCACAACCCCCTCTGAGATACTCTCTAAGATGAGCTCGAGGTACTCTTTCTGGGCTGCCAGCTCCTCTTTGAGTTCCTGGGCCTCTTTCTCCAGGCGGCTGTAGGCGAGCTGCAGAGACTCAGTGGCCTCTGTGAAACGGTTGAATGCCTCTTTAAGCAGGGCGAGTTCTTCCGATTTGTTCACTTGCCCGGAATCTCCTTGGCCCAGTCCTTCTTCCAGATGGCTAAGTACCGCCGTATCTCTATCTCCCTGCTCCAGTACGACTTGGGAAACTCTCTCTTACACCTGTCCCAGAGCATCTTCGATAAGGTGTATTTCTTTAGCCTTTTGGCAGACGAACCTGCCAGGAATAGGGCCTCTGCGGTGCTTTTGTGTTTTGGCCATATACTTGCAACTGTGGTCAAGAGTTTCAGGGCCTCTTTATCCTTTCCTTTTAGCCATTTGTCCTTCCCCAGAATGATCCAGCTTTGCTCTATGGCCCCTGCTTGCTCTGTAATGAGGTTGGGCAGCTTTCGGTACTGCTCAACCACTGCCCTGAACCATCCCATGGCCTCTTTGTTCCTTCCTTTCTCCATGGCCATGAGCCCTTGGCGGTAGATGTCGTAGATTATTCTTGAGTCGGTGGGGTATAGCTTTGCAAAGCTCTGGGCCAGCTCCTTGTGCGTCTTTTCTTGCCCAAGAACAAAAGAGTAGTCCAACAGCCAGGTGTAGGCCTTCTTCCTGAAGGGCTCCTTTGCCTTTGTGTTCTTCCACATGAGAGGGGCTGCCTTGCCGAACAGCTCCTTGGAATCGTAAGCCATAGCTAAGCTGTTTCTTAGATCTTCTATCATTTTGAACTTTGGTCCCAAACGTGTCCTCAGTTTCTCGAACACCCCTATGGCCTGATCCAGTTCTTCTCTCTTCTGGTAACACTTTCCCACATAGTAGTATGGGATTCCCTGTAGCCCGAGAATAGGCATGTATTTTCGTCCAAACCTCTCCCAGTAAACTATGGTGTTTGCGCAGTCTCCCCGCTTCTTCAGGTGCACTATCGCCCTTAGCAGGGAGTCTCCCATCATCTTCTTGGCCCTGTCCAGTAGAGGACTGTTGGGAAAGCTGGTTATGAAGTCGTTGAATGCCATCACGGCGTCGAGGTACCTCTTGCGTTTTAACTCGCGCTCTGCCAGGGCCAGCTTTGCCTTTTGCATCACAAGGGATATGCGCCTCCCATACCTTGAGGATGGAAATCTGCTTATGAAGTCCTGGACCGCCAATATGGCGTCGTTGTACCTTTTTAGCTCAAGCAGTATCTCGGCCTTTCTCAATGCCGCGAACTCGGTGACCTCTGGATACTGGGGATACAGGAACGAGGCATCACCGAAGATGCTCAGGGCCTTCTTCAGATCGCCCTTCTGGTAGGCGATATAGGCCAGCCTGAGCTTGGCTATGGCCCCTGCCTTGGTGTCGGGGTAGAGCCTGTTGCAGGTGTCGAATATCCACTGGGCTATCTTCAGGTTTTTCTGGGTGTGAAAGATGTCACCGGTCA
>CAZQJB010000079.1:0-6605 GCA_964593115.1 uncultured Aquificales bacterium | reverse complement strand
GTTGCTTGAAGAGCAGGGAGTGGCCACCATCCCCCTTCACTTAACCACCCCCTTTGCAGGGGATCCCTCTAACCGGTTCCGTGAGAAGATGAGACGCCTGTTTGGAATAGGAAACATAATGGTCAAGGACCTCTCCATGCCATTCTGGCCCTTGCTCTTCGATCCCCCCCACGGGTTCGGCAGCCAGATGAACCCCTGCATCGACTGCAAGATACTCTTCTTGAAGGCCGCCAGGGAGACCATGGAGGAGCTTGGTGCCGACCTGTTGGCCACAGGGGAGGTGGTGGGCCAGCGCCCCTTCTCGCAGCGCAAAGAGGCCATGAGGCTCATCGAGAGGGAGGCAGGAACAAGCGGCATACTGCTCAGGCCCCTTAGTGCAAGGCTTCTGCCCCCCACAGTGGCAGAAGAGAAGGGCCTTATCGACCGCAGCAGGCTTCTCGACATGAAGGGCAGGGGAAGAAAACCCCAGTTGGAGCTGGCAAGGCGGTACGGTCTGAAAGAGATCCCCTCCCCCGCCGGGGGCTGCCTGCTAACCGACCCCGGCTACTCCAGGCGGCTAAGGGCCCTGCTACCCTTCTTGAGGGCAGAGCCATCCCAAGAGCAGCTATCCCTGGTGAGGCTACTCGGCATTGGGCGGCTATTCAAGATTGGCGGTGGCACCCTGTTGGTGGTGGCAAGGACCGAGCCAGAGGCAAGAAGGCTGCGTGAGACCCCCGTTGGCATCTCCATGGACGTTTCAGGAATTAGGGGAATGATGATACCCGCAGGTGAACCGCAAAGGGAAGAGCTCGAACTGGCAGGGGCCATACTCGCAAGGTACGCCAGGGGCGTTGAAGGAACCCCCACCTTGGAGTATGAGGTGCCAGGCAGAGAGAGGGGGAAGGTGGGGGTGTCTCCCATGCCCCCTGAAGAGGTGGAGGCTTTTCTGGTCAGATGAAGGTTACACTAATGGTGCTCATGGCCTACCTGGTGGGAGGAATCCCCTTTGGCCTCATTGTCTCATTCGTCCTCACGGGAGAGGACCCCCGGAAGGTGGGAAGCGGAAACATAGGCGCCACCAACGTGAGCCGTGCCGCGGGCAAGAAGGCAGGGGCCATCACCCTGGCACTGGACGTGCTCAAGGGGCTGCTCCCGGTGCTGCTGGCCAGGCATCTCTTCCCCCAGAACCACCTGATGGTGGCCGCCGTTGGACTGGCAGCCCTTTGCGGACACTGTTTCTCACCATACCTGAGGTTAAAGGGGGGCAAGGGGGTGGCCACCGGTGCCGGGGCCTTTCTGGGAATAAGCCCCCTGGCCCTGCTGCTCTCGCTGGCGGTGTTCTTGGGGATGCTCAAGTGGAAAGGATACGTATCCCTCTCCTCCATCTCCGCCGCCTGGGCCATGCCGTTCATCCTGCTCGCCACAGGCAAACCACCTCTACTGGCGCTGGCAGCGGGTACAATGGCCGCCATCATCACCCTGAGGCACAAGGCAAACATCGAGAGGCTCATGGCAGGCGAAGAGCCCCGCTTCAACGAGAGAGAAGACTGAGTGGAGACCCTTCAACCTGAAATAGTGGCCTGCAGCTGGGTGGAGTGCGGGGGCTTCAAGCCCTCACCTGAGCTGCCCGTTCCCTTCTACGGCAAGGTGAACTGGGAAGAGCAGGTGAAGGGATTCAGGCCAGGCCTGCCCTTCCAGGGATTCAACAGGCTTCACCCCGTGCTCAAGACCCTGGTGAAGTTAGTGGACCAGGTCATACAGCAGGTGCCCCAGCTAATGGACAACCCAAGGCCACGAACGGGCATCTACGCGGCAGGTCTCCTGGAGGCAGAAAGGGACCACCTGCTCGAAATGGTGAACGGCGGGCGCAAGATCCGTCCCTCTCATGGCCCTTTGCTTACCCACAACGGAATAAACTACACGGTTGCAAGCTACCTGGGTGTGCCCCTCTACTCGGGATGGGGCATAAACCACGTCTGCTCGTCGGGAAACGACCTGTTGCGACTGGCCCTCTGGGAGATGGAAAGGGAGATGGTCGAGGTGGCCCTGTTGGTTGCGGTGAACAGCATGCAGAGCAGGGTCAGAACCGCCTACCACCAAGTGCTGGGCATAGTGTCCCCCACGGGCAGGGTGGCCTCTTTTGCTGCAGACAGGGACGGCACCGTGGTGGCAGACGGTATGGTGGTGATGGTGCTGGCATCTCCACGCTGGACAGAACGCCACGGCGTACCCTCGCTGGGCCACCTGCTCTCCAGCGCCTCTGTTGCAGACTCCTCGCACATGTACAGCCTGGACCCAGACGGAGAGGCCTGGTCCACCGCCCTACTCGATGCCCTGAGACAGGCATCACTGACACCCCAGGAGATCTCGGTGGTGAAGGCCCACGGAACGGGCACAAAGATGAACGACCAGGTGGAAAGCGGGGTGATCTCCAGGGTATTTTCACGAAACAGACCCTTGGTGACGGCGCTGAAGCCCAGGGTGGGGCACACCATCAGCGCCTCTTCCCTCATGGAGCTCTCCATACTGGTGGAGGCCATGGCGAGGGGGAAAAAGGTGTGCCCGGTCAAGGGCCTCTCGCCTGGCAAGGTGGATCCCGCCACAACCGGCCTCAACCTGGCCACCTGTGACAGGGAATGGCCTTGCAATCTACCGGCAAAAGTGGTCTCCATGGCGGCAGGCTTCGGCGGGTTCTACAGCGCCGCGGTGATCGAGGTGGGAGGAGCTTAGCTTGGCAAAGAGGTTAGAGACCTGTCCCCGGTGCGGGTACCAGTGGAAGGTGTACCACAACCCGCTACCCACAGTGGACATCATCATCGAGCTTACCGGCGGCAAGGTGGTGCTGGTTAAGCGCAAGAACCCTCCCCAGGGATGGGCCCTTCCCGGCGGATTCGTGGACTACGGCGAGAGCCTGGAAGAGGCGGCGGTGAGGGAGGCCAGGGAAGAGACCGGCATGGAGGTTAAATTGAAAAGGCAGTTTCACGCCTACTCTGACCCAAACAGGGATCCGCGGCACCACACCATCACCGTCGTCTTCATTGCAGAAGCAGAGGGAGAACCCAGGGCAGGGGACGATGCCGCCGAGGTTGCCTCCTTCGACCCCCGTGATCCCCCCAGCCCAATGGCCTTCGACCACGGGGATATCCTGAAGGACTACGTGGAGGGCCGTTACCCGTGAGACACCTGCTCAACGAGAAGTGCGGCGTCATGGGCGTTTACGGGCACCCCGAGGCCTCCAAGCTGGTTTACCTGGGGCTCTACTCGCTCCAGCACAGGGGACAGGAGAGCGCCGGGATAGCCTCCTCGCACGAGGGAGAGCTACACCTGGAGCGCCACATGGGCCTGGTGGCAGACATCTTCACCGAGGAGCGCCTTGCAAGGCTACAGGGAGAGGTGGCCATTGGACACAACAGGTACTCCACCACAGGCGAGAGCCTGCTGAAAAACGCCCAGCCCTTTTTGGTGAACTGCCGACTGGGAGAGATGGCAATCGCCCACAACGGCAACCTAATAAACGCCTACAAGCTCAGAAGAGAACTCGAGTCATCGGGCTCCATCTTCCAGTCGTCCATGGACTCCGAGGTGGTGGTGCACCTTGCCGCCCGTTCACGGGCCAAGGGGTTCAGGGATGCCTTAGTGGATGCCCTCACCAGGATACGCGGTGCCTACTCCATGCTCCTGCTCAGGGACGGCGAGCTCATTGGCATCCGTGACCCCTGGGGTTTCCGCCCCCTGGTGATGGGGCGCATGGGCAGCACCACGGTCCTCGCCTCTGAAACCTGCGCCCTCGACCTGGTGGAAGCAGAGTTCATTCGAGAGATAGACCCAGGGGAGGTGGTGGTGGTGAACGGCGATGGGATAACCTCTTTTCGCCCCTTCAAGCCGTCCAAGCCATCCCACTGCATCTTCGAGTTCATCTACTTCGCCAGGCCCGACAGCCACATCTTTGGCAGAGACGTTTACTCGGTGCGCAAGGCCTTTGGGCAGCAACTGGCCAGGGAGAGCGGGGTGGAGGCAGATGTCGTGATCGCCGTCCCCGACTCGGGAATAGTGGCGGCCATGGGCTACGCCCAGGAGGCAGAGATACCCTTCGAGATGGGGCTTGTGAGAAACCACTACGTGGGCCGCACCTTCATCGAGCCCAGGCAGAGCATCCGCCACTTCGGGGTGAAGGTGAAGCTGAATCCCGTGAGAGAGCTGATCAGGGGAAAGAGGGTGGTGGTGATAGACGACTCCATCGTAAGGGGCACCACCTCGCGCAAGATAGTGAAGATGATCAGACAGGCAGGGGCGCGGGAGGTCCACTTCAGGGTAAGCTCGCCCCCCATCACCCATCCCTGCTTCTACGGGATAGACACCCCCACCCGCCGGGAGCTCATCGCATCCACCCACAGCATCAAAGAGATATGCAAGTACCTCACAGCCGACTCCGTGGCCTACCTCTCCCTTGAAGGCATGGTGAAGGCCGCCGGGTACCCGGTGAACGAGCACCCCTTCTGCACCGCCTGTTTCTCGGGAAGATACCCGGTGCACTTTCCCAGGGACGACCAGGGCCCCTCTCTGGGCCTCTACTGAGGTGGCCCACAAACCAGGTCTGGGCCTAATCCACCCAGTCCGCCACAAGGAATAGCAGGTCGAGCCCTGCGGCATCCTTAGGGGAGTAGGGGCTCTTCTTTCCCCTCATGGCGGCGGCAACCACGTCCTGGTATCTCGCCACAGAGGCCGCCTTCTCGTACCAATCCAGGGCATCCCGCCGCCCTCCCTCCAGATCGTGCACCCTGGCGAGCCACAGCATCACCTGTGAGACCTTGACGGGAGATAGCCTCTCGTTCAGCAGCCCTTGAAGCAACCCAGACGCCCCCTTGTAGTCTCCTGACTTCACCAGCAGCAGGGCCAGAATAAACCTGAAGAGGGGCTCGCTGGGGGCCTCCTTCGCGGCAAGGCGCATCCAGCGGATTGAGCCATCAAGGTCAAGGTTCTCGTCCCATGCCCTCATGGCCCTGAAGAAGCTGGCGAGACCCTTGCCCACTCCCTGCATACCCCTGGCAGGAATCCTGGAAACCACCTCGGCCTCTCCACGAAAGAGCGCATCAAGAGAGTACGCCTCGTAAATACCAAGGCTGTTAGGTGGCACCCTGCCCCGTGACACCCAGAGCCTCTGGTTTCCGAAATCGAAAAGAACAGAGAGCACGTTACCTGCCATGGCGACGGCGTTGCCCAGCACCTGCTCGCACCCCGACGAGGCATCGTGGTGATCAGAGAGCACCGAGAGGCAAGAGATGGCATCGAGGTATCCTCTGCGGGATCCCAGGAGTTCTCTCAACCTGAGGTAGCGCACCTGGTTATGCTCGGCCCAGGTGGAAGAGGGGGCATATTCGATCTCTTGCATACCGTTGGAGAGGCAGGTGTTGGTGGAGAAGAGCAGCCCATCCTCGGGGTCAACCCTGAATAGGCCTGATGGAGACACCTCGAAGAGGGCGCACTCGCCCCTCACCGGGTCTGACACCGTCACACCCCATCCCGAGAAGGGAAGCCACTTTCTCAGCACCGCCCCCGCCTCTTCCACGGAGCGTGCCGTAGAGATCAACCTGGAAAGGGTGGTTAGCAGGGGCCTTCTGCAAAGGCGCATACCCTGAACGAACAGCATGTTCACGCTGACGGCTATGCCCTCCCGGTTCACGGCGGTCACCCCCGGCGAATAGAGCCCCTCACCTGTGACCATGACGAAGGGGATCCCCCCCCTGGGCTCAACCAAGACCAGCCTCTGGTTGAAAGACCAGTGGTCTCCCCCTGCAAAGTCAAGGTTACGACCGTGGTAGAGGGCACCGTCACCGCTGGCAGGGGGAAGAACCACGAAGGAGGAGCATTGGGGCAACTGGTGAAAAACCCCGCCCCCCCTTAGCCTGCATGCCAGAGAGACCAGCAGGTTGAAGACGTCTGGGGCGGCAAAGGATGAGCACAGTTCTCCCGAGACCACCGAGAGTTCCTTGGAGACACCCCTCAAGAAGGCCCTGTCCTCCCTTCGCACCATCCACGAGGCAGGCCACAGGCAGCCAAACCTCAAAACCCCTTCAAGCAGACGGCACATCCAGGCAGGCTTGCCCTTGGCGGCATGCCTGGCAAGGCGGGCAGGTGAGTCTAAAAAGTAAGAGAGCAGCCCGGTGTTACCCGTCTTGCGGGCAAACTCTCTGCCCATCTCTTCCCAGTCCCCTTTTAGCACAATCAGGGGTTCAAGCCTGCAACCGGTATCCACCGCCCCTCGCATGGCCCAAGCCTAAAGCGGTGCCCCACCCAATGTCCAGCTCTGCTAAAACCTCTTGCGTTCTCTTTCAAAGAGAGATAGAAATGAACGACGAAAGGGGGAGATTTCAGAAGAAAGGGGTGATGCCATGAACTGAGAGACAACGGGGAAGAATGACGGTAGTAACGCGAATACCCAGAGAAAACCAGGATCAAGGAGGAGGCAAGAGAGAGATGAAAAAAGCCGTATCGCTAACATTGGTAGTGGCAGTGTTCGCCCTGTTCTCGGTCTCAACCAGTTGGGCAGGAGCAAGTGCAACCCCCCAAGAGGTGATTGCCAAGGTGAAAGAGGCCGCAGCGTATCTCTCCAAGAAAGGTTCGGCGGG